>NZ_JAMYSA010000001.1:0-205772 GCF_040321735.1 Mesorhizobium sp. M0293 | reverse complement strand
TGTTCCAACGAGGCTCCCTTCCTTTCCCTCCGGAGGGGGGAAAGGTGGCGCTGCGAAGCAGCGACGGATTGGGGGAAGCCGGTCGGTCGACGGGCGCAGCACCGGGGCCTGAAGAACTTCCGGGACGCCCGCCCTTGTCAGGCGCGCTGGAGATTGGCGAGAATGATCTCACGCCAGACGCGGGTCGGCGTTACCCAGGCATCCCAGGCATTGTACTTGCCCGCATAGACTACGGCCGCGATACCCGCCTCGGGCATCAGCCAGAGCCGCTGTCCGCCATTGCCGAAGCCGGCATGCCAGGGCCGCAGGGCGTTGAACGCCGGCGCGGGCGCGTCGCCGATGAACCATAGCCGGCCATAGCCAAGGCCATCCGTCGTCGAGATCGCCGGCGTGAATGAAGCCTCGATCCAGCCTTCCGAGACGATGCGCCGGCCGTTCCACTCGCCCTTGCGAAGGAGCATCTGGCCGATCTTGAGCAGATCGGGTGCAGTGAGCCTGAGCCCCGAGGCTGCCGAGGCGACGCCATCGTTGCCGGCCGACCAGTGGAAACGCCCAATGCCGAGCGGCTCGAAGAGTGCTTCACGCGCGAAGTCCGGCAGCGATTTGCCGCTGCTTCTCTCGATGATGGCGCCAACGAGCGCCACGCTGCCACCCGAATAGATCCAACGGCTCCCGGCTTCCACGATGATCGGTCGTTCGAGGACGAAGCGATAGCGATCGGGGGCAAGCTCCATCGCGATCTCGCTGTTCAGTGGATCGCTGTAGGGACGGTTCTCGTCCCACTCCATGCCAAGGGTCATCGTCAGCGCGTGGCCGATGGTGATCTTGGCGCGGGCGGGGTCGGCGGTGAGATCGGCATATTCGGGAAACTGTGCAACAAGCGGTGCTTCGGGCGGCGGCACCAATCCTCTGTCGAGCGCAATGCCGTAAAGCAGGCTGACGATACTTTTCGTCACCGAGCGGAGATCGTGCAGCGTGTCGACGTCGAAAGCGACATGCCCGAGGGGCCGCCCCCATTCCTCATCGGCGCCTTCCGCATAGTGTTGCAGGAAGACTTGTCCGGCGCGGGCGGCGAGGACGACGTGCAGATCGCGCAGCAAGCCAGATTCGATACCAGCGAGGAGCTTGCGGTGGATGGTGGGATCAAAGCCGAGCGCCTGCGCCGTATCTCCGTCCGGGAATGACGACGCAGAGTCCTGTGCGACAGTCATGAACGTTCACTCCGTGTTTGACGTCGCGCAACCCCAGTCGCGCGGCAATCTTGCCTTCAGGAATGCCCCACTACTTCAACAAGACGCCCTATTTCACCGACACACTCGGACCGCCCTCGACGGCCAGCACCAGCCGACGGTTGGTGATCCTTGCCAGCTGCGCCAGGCGCCCGGCTGGCCGCTCGCCATAGAGATCGGCCAGCGATGCAGGCAAGACCAGCGCCAGCAGGCCGTTGCCGCGCTGTTCCCATTTCAGCCTGGGCATGATGCCCGGCATCGACGCCGTCAGCAGGTAGACGACTCGCATCATCGCGGCGAGCACGCGGGCGCGCTCCAGATAACGCGGCGGAGCCAGCGCCTTGATTTCGGGCGCGATGGCTTCGTTGAAGATGCCGTCGTGACGGTAGGCGTTGGCCATTGCCAGGAAGGCACGGCCGGGATGGTCAACACCGAAGAAGGACGCGTGGGCAATGATGTTGAGCGACTGCTTGCCGCGATATTCGGGATGCGCGCGCCAGCCGATGTCGGCCAGCAATGCGGCCGCATGGCGATAGCGTGCCTCATCCTCGGTCTCGTCGATGCCGAAGGCGGCAAAGGTCCTGGCGGTCCAGTCGACAAGTTCATGCGCATGGGTGACGGAGCGCGAGCGCAGCCGGGCGAGTTCCTCCGAGGCCGAAATCAACGGATCGGCCTTCTGTTCGGCCTCGTCGAGCAGCGAATAGAGAAAGCCTTCGCGCACGCCGAGCGCCGAGACGATGATCTTCGACGGCTGCATCGCCGCCATGATCTCCTGCAGCACGATGGCGCCATAAGGCAGCAGCGAACGGCGGTTCTTGGAAACGCCCTCGATCCCCTTGACCTTCTCGATCTCGGCTTTGGCCACCTGCTTGAGGAAATTCGCCGCGCTTTCGGCGGATATCTCGTAGTGGTGCATGACGCCGAGCGGATAGTTGGTCATTTCCATGTGCAGCCGGGCGAGATTTCGCCAGGTGCCGCCGACGGCGTAGAAGGGTCTGCCCTGCCCGCCTTTCAACAGCTTTGCCTTCGCGAGTTCGTCACGCGCGATCTTCGCCGCCTGGGTCAGCGAATTCTTGGCCATGTCCTGCAGGCGCAGGCCGCCCAGCGGCAGCGTTATGCCGTCGCCGATCGCTTCACCGTCGACATCGACCAGTTCGAGGCTGCCGCCACCCAGATCGCCGGCGATGCCATCCGCCGGATGGAAACCGGAAATGACACCAAGCGCCGAATAATAGGCTTCCTGACGGCCGCTGATCACACGGATCTCGGTCTTCAGCACGTCCTCGGCGCGGTGAATGAAATCGGGACCGTTGATAGCCTCACGGGCGGCGGCGGTGGCCAGCACATACATCTGTTCGGCGCCGGCCTGGTCGGAGAGCGCGCGAAAGCGGCGGAACTCTTCCATCGAGCGGGTCACCGCCTCGGGGTCGAGCTTGCCGGTCGAAACGATGCCACGGCCGAGACCGGCCAGCATCTTTTCGTTGAACAGCATGGTCGGCGAACGCGCCAGCCCCTCATAGACGACGAGACGGATCGAATTCGATCCGATGTCGATGATGGACAGCGGTCGGCGGTCCTGCAGCCGGCCCTGGGAATCAGACAGCATCAGCCGGACGCTGCGGCGTTCTTCTTGCGACGCTTGAACTGCGCAATGCGCTTGGGCGCATGCGACTTCAGCGCGTCACCCCGTCCCGACAGGCTCGGATTGGTCATGAAATATTCCTGCGCGTTGAACGGTTCCTCACCCTCCTCCAGCACCACGCGCCGGGAGGTTCCATCAGCCAATACGTCGAAACTTTGCTGATTGTCCATGATGTTGCCCAGCATGATCTGGCCAAGGATCTGTTCATGCACAGTTGGATTGGTAATCGGCACCATGGTCTCGACGCGGCGGTCGAGATTGCGTGGCATGAGGTCCGCCGATGAGATGTAGACGATCGCCTCGTCCGACGGCAGGCCGTGGCCATTGCCGAAGCAATAGATGCGGCTGTGCTCGAGAAAGCGGCCGACGATCGATTTGACACGGATGTTTTCCGACAGGCCCGGAACCTGCGGCCGCAGGCAGCAGATGCCGCGCACGACAAGGTCGATCTCGACGCCGGCGCGGCTGGCATCATAGAGCGCGTCGATGATGATCGGATCGACGAGCGCGTTCATCTTCATCCAGATGCGCGCCGGCTTGCCTTCCACAGCATAGGCAATCTCGTCGGCAATATGCTTCAAGATGCGGCTTCTCAGCGTGAACGGCGAGATCGCCAGGCGCATTTCATCCGTCGGTTCGGCATAGCCGGTGATGAAATTGAAGAGCTGGGCGACATCACGCGCTATCGTCGGATCGGTGGTGAAGAAGGACAGGTCGGTGTAGATGCGCGCGGTCACCGGATGGTAGTTGCCGGTGCCAAGATGCACGTAATTGCGCAATTTGCCGTCCTCGCGCCGCACCACCAGTGACATTTTCGCATGTGTCTTCAGCTCGAGGAAGCCGAACACGACCTGCACGCCGGCACGCTCGAGGTCACGCGCCCAGCGGATGTTGGCTTCCTCGTCGAAGCGCGCCTTGAGCTCGACCAGCGCCGTAACCGACTTGCCGGCCTCGGCCGCGTCGACCAGCGCGCGCACGATCGGGCTGTCATTGGAGGTGCGGTAAAGCGTCTGCTTGATCGCCACCACTTCCGGGTCGGCCATCGCCTGGCGCAGAAACTGCACCACCACGTCGAAGGATTCGTAAGGGTGGTGGACGACGATGTCCTTCTCGCGGATGGCGGCAAAACAGTCGCCACCATGCTCGCGGATACGCTCGGGAAAGCGCGGATTGTAAGGCGTGAATTTGAGATCGTCGCGGGGAACGGCGACGATTTCGGAGATCTGGCTGAGCGCCAGCGGACCGGTCAAGACGCTGATGCGGCTCGACGAGACACCAAGCTCGCCGGCGACGAAGTCGCGTAGTTCCGCCGGCATCAGTATGTCGAACTCGATCCGGATCACCGAGCCGCGGCGGCGCCGCTTCAGCGCCGTTTCGAACAGGCGCACGAGATCCTCAGACTCTTCCTCGACCTCGATATCACTGTCCCGGATGATGCGGAATGTGCCGGAGCCCTTGACCTCGTAGCCGGGAAAGAGCTTGCCGATATAAAGGCCGACCGCCTCTTCCAGCGGGATGAAGCGGACATGGCGCTTGCGGTCCGGCAGACGGATGAAGCGCTTCAGCGCCACCGGCAGGCGCAGCAGCGCGCTCATCTCTTCGCCGTTCTTGCGATGGCGTAATTGCAGCGCCATCGAGAAGCCGAGATTGGGGATGAACGGGAACGGGTGCGCCGGGTCGATCGACAGCGGTGTCAGCACCGGAAACACCTGCTCCTGGAAATGGTCTTCCAGCCAGATTTTCTCGTCCTTGGTCAGCGCATCGCGGGTGATGGTCTCGATGCCTTCCTTGTTGAGCAGTACGGTAAGCGCCGAAAGGCTCTTCTGCTGGTCTTCCTGCAGCCGCTCGACCTCACGCAGCAACTGTTCCAGCTGCTGTTCGGGGGTGCGCCCGTCAGGACTTTTCAGCACGATGCCTTCGCGCACCTGGCCGGCGAGGCCGGCGACGCGCACCATGAAGAACTCGTCGAGATTGGCGGCCGAGATCGACAGGAAACGGACACGCTCCAGCAGCGGATGATTGAGGTTCAGCGATTCTTCGAGAACGCGCCGGTTGAACTGCAGCCAGGAAAACTCGCGATTGACGAAGCGATCGGGATTGCCCCCCTCCGGGCTTGCCGCCTCGACGTTGATGAATTCGCTCTGCACCGGCTTCAGTTCGTTCATATTCCGCTCTTCCACACCGTCTGCCGGCTAGGGCGCCGCGCGCCCTCCAGGACGCGCAAAGGACGCTCCACCACTCCAAGGCGACGCATGATCCTTTCCGAAAACCGACGTCGGTTTTCCGGGTCATGCGTTAACCGGCTTAACTTATCCTCTGACAGGGTTTTGCGACAGTTTCATTTCATCGAACTTGCAAAGAGGCCTGTTATGATCCAGATGCAGAAGAGACTGCGTTAAGGAGACGACGATGGCAGGCGGTTCCATTCCCCATTTCCAGAACGATGCGGGCTACCCGGCTATCGACATCGGCGTCAAGGAATTCATGTGCACGGGCGCCAACCCGCCTTTCGATCACCCGCATGTCTTTCTCGACATGGGCGACGACAATGAAAAAGTCTGCCCGTATTGCTCGACGCTGTACCGCTATTCGCCCAAGCTGAAGGCGACGGAAACGCTGCCGGCCGGCTGCATCTATATCGATCAGGCCGCCTGATTCCTTCGCGACAAACCCGATGAACGAAACGCGCTCCCGGCAGGTCGTCATCGCCGGGGCGGGCGTCGCCGGGCTGACCGCAGCGCTTGCTTTCGCCAAACACGGCTATTCCGTGCAGGTGTTCGAACAGGCGCAGCGCCTGGAGGCGGTAGGCGCCGGCCTCCAGCTTTCTCCCAATGCGACGCGCATCCTTGGCCAGCTTGGCGTGCTCGACCGGCTGCTGCCGGCAGCGGTGCGGCCGGAAGCCGTGGTGTTGAAGGACGCCGCATCGCTGCGCGAACTGGCACGCGTGCCGTTGGGGCAAGCCGCCGAGACGCGCTGGCAGGCGCCCTATCTCGTTGCTCACAGGGCCGATCTGCAGAGCGCACTGATGGCGCGCGTTGCCGAGATGCCGGATATCCATCTCACCACCGGCGCCCGCATCGGCAGCGTTGCCACCGGCACCCATGGCATCACGGCGACGGCCGAGATCGACGGCGGAACCATTACGGCCGAGGGCTTCCTGCTGGTCGGCGCTGATGGCGTCTGGTCCTCGGTGCGCGGGCTTGTCGATTCGGCCAAGGGGGCTGCCTCGCCAAGAAGCCGCTTTTCCGGCGAACTGGCCTGGCGCGCCACCGTGGCAGCAGACAGCGCCGCCGGACAAGCCTTTGCAGTGATCGGCGCCAAGGACTGCGTCACCACTTTCCTGCACCCAGGCTTCCATATGGTCGCCTATCCCGTCAGCAAGGGTGACGCCTTCAACCTCGTCGCCTTCACCAAGGGCGAACGCATTGCCGAAGGCTGGTCCGGCCATGCCGACCCCGGCATCCTGACCGATGCCACGCGCGGCACGGCGCCTGGCCTTGCAAGGCTGGTGGAAGTGGCTGGCCCGTGGCTGACCTGGCCACTCCATACGGTCGACCAGAAGCAACCCTGGACAATGCCGAACGGCATCGCGCTGATCGGCGATGCCGCACATGCGATGACCCCGTTCGCGGCGCAAGGCGCGGCCATGGCGATCGAGGATGCGGCGACACTTGCCGATATCATCGCCGACTTGCCTGCCGATCCTCTGGCCGCGCTTGCCGTCTGGGAGCAGTCACGGCGGCCGCGTGTCGCGCAGGTCGCCCGACGCGGCGCTGTCAACCGGCTGGCCTGGCATGCCGCGGGTCCAGTGGCGATCGCGCGCAATGTGTTCCTGATGATGCGCTCTCCGGAAAAGCTCGCGGCGGATTTGGACTGGCTTTATGGGTGGCGGGCTCAGAAGATCATTCGACGCTGAGCGTACAAGCACAATCGGTTGGTGGGACAGCACCCCCCTCTGTCCTGCCGGACATCTCCCCCGCAAGGGGGGAGATCAGCCGCCACCACTGCTTTCGCCAATCACCGACGTCGCGAAATGAAGTGAGGCGTCGCAACTGCCAATCTCCCCCCTTGCGGGGGAGATGTCCGGCAGGACAGAGGGGGGTGTGAAGGAACGCGACGCTTGCCAATTCGCGGAATGCCCACGCTAATTATACAGCCGCATCGACAGACCGAGCGATACCGGCAGCGGGTTCCACCAGCCGGTGCGCAGGCCGGCGGTGCGCAAGGCGGCCGCCGTCCAGGTGTTGCAGCCGACCAGCGCGTTGAAATGGCCGTTGGCTTCGTAGAAGCCGTCGAACCTGGAATAGGCCGCGTCCGGAACAAGGATCGGACCCTTCGGCCCCCGCTGGAAACTCGCATCGATGAAATCGAGCAGCGCCGCGAAGCGCTCCTCGCCGATATCGAAGCCGGCAATGGGACGCCCTTCGTCGATGTCGCCGGCGACATCGACATGCACGACCGACGCGTCGAGGGTCAGTGCCTTCATCACCGGCACCGCCTTCAACTCAGACCATGTCGGCGTCTGCAGATAGAAGGCGCGGCCGCCCCAGCCAAAGACGATGTAGCGGATCTGCGGACTGTCGGCCGGTATGCCGGCGTCGACCAGGAAGTGGAAGCGCTGGCGCACGGTATCATCGACCGGGATGGCGATGTCCGTGTGGATCGGGTTCTTCAGCATCAGGATGCGGTGCGTGTCGGCGGGGGCTGCGGCGGCCGGCCGCCACAGCGGCCGCGGCACGAGAGCGCCCATCATCAGAGCGAGCGCAATGACGATCAACAGAAGGCCTAGAAATCGTCCCAGCTTTTTCATGAATGGCGGCCCTGCAAACGCGTCCCGGCGCCACGAGCCGCCTGCCTTCTGGTCATCCATACGCAAAAAAGCCCGGCACTGTTTCAGCCGGGCTCTTTGTGATCATCGGAAGGCTAGTGCAGGATCTGCGACAGGAACAGCTTTGTGCGCTCGTGGCGCGGGTGGTCGAAGAACTCGGCCGGCGTGTTCTGCTCGACGATCTGGCCCTGATCCATGAAGATCACGCGGTTGGCGACCTTGCGGGCAAAGCCCATCTCGTGGGTGACGCACAGCATGGTCATGCCTTCTTCGGCGAGCCCGACCATCGTCTCCAGCACTTCCTTGATCATTTCCGGATCGAGCGCCGAGGTCGGCTCATCGAACAGCATGATACGCGGGTTCATGCACAGCGAGCGGGCGATAGCCACGCGCTGCTGCTGGCCGCCGGACAGCTGGCCGGGATATTTGTGGGCCTGTTCCGGAATCTTGACGCGCTTGAGGAAATGCATGGCGATTTCCTCGGCCTGTTTCTTCGGCGTCTTGCGCACCCAGATCGGCGCCAGCGTGCAGTTCTCCAGGATGGTCAGATGCGGGAACAGGTTGAAGTGCTGGAACACCATGCCGACCTCGCGGCGCACCTCGTCGATCTTCTTGAGATCGTTGGTCAATTCCTTGCCGTCGACGATGATCTTGCCCTTCTGGTGCTCTTCCAGACGATTGATGCAGCGGATCATCGTCGATTTGCCGGAGCCCGAAGGGCCGCAGATGACGATGCGCTCGCCGCGCATCACTTTCAGATTGATGTCCTTCAGCACGTGGAATTCGCCATACCATTTGTGCATGGCGATGATGTCGATGGCGACATCGGTGGTGGAAATCTGCATCTTGGCGGCGTTGACCTTGATCTCTTCCGCGCTGACGGCATTTTCGGTGGCCATGACAGGGTCCCCTTGTTCTTTTGTTTAGCGTTTGTGGCCGGTGTCGAGCCGGCGTTCGGTGAACATTGAATAGCGCGACATGCCGAAGCAGAACAGCCAGAAGACGAAGGCCGCGAAGATCAGGCCGGACCTGGCCGTCTGCGCGGTTGCCCAGTTTGCATCGGAGAAGTTCTGTTTGACGATGCCGAGCAGATCGAACATCGAGATGATGATGACCAGGCTGGTGTCCTTGAACATGCCGATGAAGGTGTTGACGATGCCCGGGATGACCAGTTTCAGCGCCTGCGGCATGACGATGAAATACATCTTCTGCCAATAGCCGAGGCCGAGCGAATCCGCACCTTCATACTGGCCCTTGGGGATCGCCTGCAGGCCGCCGCGCACCACTTCGGCCATATAGGCGGCGGCAAACAGCGAAACGCCGATCAGCGCCCGCAGGAACTTGTCGAAGCTGACGCCGGCCGGCAGAAACAGCGGCAGCATCACGCTGGCAAAGAACAACACGGTGATCAGCGGAATGCCGCGCACCGTCTCGATGAAGACGACGCACAGCGTCTTGATGATCGGCATCCTGGAACGGCGGCCGAGCGCCAGCACGATGCCAAGCGGCAGCGACACGGCAATACCGACGAACGACAGGCTGAGCGTTACCAGCAGCCCGCCCCACATCGAGGTTTCGACATGCGGCAGGCCGAACATGCCGCCGACAAGCAGAACGAAGGCGACCACCGGCAGCACGAAGAACAGCAGTATCGCATTCAGCCCTTTACGAGGCACCTTCGGGATAAGCATCGGCACCAGCAGCGCCACGAACAGGATGGCGACCAGAATCGGCCGCCAGCGCTCCTCGATAGGATAGCGCCCGACCATGAACTGGCCGAATTTGGCATTGACGAAAGCCCAGCAGGCGCCGGTCCAGCCATCCGGCTGGATGCCGCCTTGCGCCACCGTTGCGCATACGGTCCGGTCAGGTCCGGTCCACACGGCGTTGATGAACGCCCAGTTGATGATTTGCGGCAGGATCATCGCCACCAGCGCGATGCCGGCGATTGTCAAAATGGTGTCGCCGGTAGAAGCGATCAGGTTCTTGCGCACCCACGCACCGAGGCCAGTGACACTGGCGGGCGCCGGCTGCGCCAGCACCATTTCGGTGCGCACCCAGGACATATCATTTTCTTGCATGTCCTTACCTCACCTCTCCACCAGCGCCATCTTGGCGTTGAACCAGTTCATCACAAGCGAGGTCAGGAGGCTGATGGCCAGATAGATAACCATCATGATCACCACGCCCTCGACGGCCTGGCCGGTCTGGTTCAGCACTGTGCCAGCGGTCGCCGTCAGGTCCGGATAGCCGATGGCGATAGCGAGCGACGAGTTCTTGGTCAGGTTGAGATACTGGCTGGTCAGCGGCGGAATGACGATGCGCATGGCCTGCGGCACGACGACCAGCCGCAGGATCGACCCAGGCCGCAACCCCAACGCGCCGGCAGCTTCCGTCTGGCCCTTGCTGACGCCCCTGATGCCGGCGCGTACGATCTCGGCAATGAAGGCGGCGGTATAGCAGGATAGCGCCAGATACAGCGACAGGAACTCCGGCCTGACCTGGAAGCCGCCGGTCAGGTTGAAGGTCGATTGCTTGGGGTAATCGAAACTCAAGGGGAAGCCGCTCAGCGCATAGGCGAGCAGCGGCAGCCCGACGATCAGCGCCAGGGCTGTCCACAACACTGGAAATTGCTGTCCGGTCGCCATCTGCCGTTGCCGCGCCTTGCGCGCGACGAACCACGCCATGGCGATGCCGACAAGCAGAGCGACGAAGATCAGCCAGGAGCCGTCGCCCCAGACGGCGCGTGGAAAATAGAAGCCGCGCTGGTTGAGGAAGGAGCCGAACGGCAAATTGATGCTGTCGCGTGGTGCCGGCAGCACGGCCAGCACGCCGGAATACCAGAAGAAGATGACCAGCAATGGCGGGATGTTGCGGAAGACCTCGACATAGACCGTGCAGATCTTCCTGATCAGCCAGTTCTGCGAAAGCCGGCCGATGCCGACAATGAAGCCGATGATTGTCGCGGTAATGATGCCGACGACGGCGACGATCACGGTGTTGAGGAAGCCGACCAGAATGGCGCGGCCATAGGTCGAATCCGATGAATAAGCGATGGCGCTCTCGCTGATGTCGAAGCCGGCGCGGCCCTTGAGGAAGCCGAAGCCTGAAGCGATGTGCAGGCGCGTCAGATTGTCGATGACGTTGTGGGCAATCCACCAGACGCCCGCCACCAGCACGACGACGACCACCGCCTGGAAGAATATGCCCCGGACTCTTGGATCGTTGATGAAGGAACCGCGGCTGGGCTCCTCGCGAAGAACTTCCTGCGATGCCATTCGACCGTCCTCTGGAAAGAGAAACCGGAAGGCAGATGACCTGCCTTCCGGATCACATTTCGATCAGCGGATCGGCGGAGCGTACTGCAGGCCACCCTTGGTCCACAGCGCGTTGATGCCGCGCGCGATCTTCAGCGGGCTGCCCGAACCGACATTGCGTTCGAACATTTCGCCATAATTGCCGACGGCCTTGACGATGTTGACGACCCAGTCGTTGGAGACGCCGAGATCGGTCCCGATCTTGGTATCGGCTTCCTGGCCAAGCACGCGCTTGATCTCCGGGCTGGGCGAGTTCTTCATTTCATCGACATTGGCCTTGGTGATACCGAGTTCTTCCGCCTGCAACAGTGCGAAATAGGTCCACTTGACGATGTGGTACCACTGGTCGTCGCCCTGGCGCACGGCCGGTCCGAGCGGCTCCTTGGAAATGATCTCGGGCAGCACGACGTGATCGGCCGGCGATCCCAGCGTCAGGCGGATGCCATAGAGGCCCGACTGATCGGTGGTGTAGACGTCGCAACGGCCGGCGTCATAGGCGGCGTTGACCTCTTCCAGCTTCTCGAAGACGACCGGGTTGTACTCCATCTTGTTGGCCTTGAAATAGTCGGCCAGATTGAGTTCGGTGGTCGTTCCGCTCTGCACGCAGACGGCGGCGCCGGAAAGCTGCAACGCGGAATTGACGCCCGGCAGCTTCTTGGCATTGATCATGAAACCCTGGCCGTCATAGTAGGTGACGCCGATGAAATTCAGGCCAAGTGCCGTGTCGCGGTTGATCGTCCAGGTGGTGTTGCGCGACAGGATGTCGATCTCGCCGGACTGCAGAGCGGTGAACCGCTCCTTGGCGCTGAGCGGGGTGAACTTGACCTTGGTGCCGTCACCAAAGACGGCGGCCGCGACAGCGCGGCAGAAATCCGCATCGATGCCCTGCCAGTCACCCTTGTCGTCCGGCGCCGAGAAGCCGGCCAGGCCGGTCGAGACGCCACACTGGATGAAGCCCTTCGCCTTGACGGTATCGAGCGTGGTTGCCGAGGCGGCCGACGCCATCAACCCAAGTGTGGCGGCGCCAAGAATGCCGATAGCAATATGTTTCATGACCCACAGACCCTTTTCTCTGTTTTCAGGGCAAACCCTGATTTTTTTCCCGTGTGAATGCAGTTCCCATTCCGGCCCATTTCCGGAACCCCGCGTCGTAACCGACGCGCCGCCTCCCATTCACGAATGTCATCGAAGGCGATAATTCCCGTGAGGTCAAGGGAAATGACCGAAACCGAAAGAGTTTGAAAACCGATTGGCGCAAATGCCTGAAATAGCAGACAAACGCGCCCGCGATTTGACCAGCAGAGCAAATAAAGGCGGCAAAACTCATTCAATGCCAATGCGGGCCAATGCGGGTCCGCTGCAGCGAAAATCCATCCCAGGCGGCACCTCGGCGGTTGTTGGCCCGGTGCGCGATGAATTGTCATGCCGGAAGACTATCATCCGACGTTGTCGGCCGGTTGCCGGGCAATATCGCCCCGGAGGCAACAACTGTTCTCAAAGAGCTTGAAAGACGAGCCAAGCGCCGATCGTAGCCATCAGCGCGCCGGAAACCCGTGGTATCAACTGCCTGGTCGGTACAGTCTTCTCAAGGAGAACAAGGACGGCGATGCCGGCGATCCACAGCACGTTCATGACGCCGCCGACGAAGAGCAGAGCCATCAGTGCCCAGCAGCAACCCAGACAATAGACGCCGTGGTCGATGCCGAGCCGAAGCGCGCCGAGCGGGGCGGAACGGAAACCGCCATGGCTGGCCAGGAACGCGATCGGCGCCTGACATTGGCGAAGGCAGACGCCCTTCATCGGCGTCCATTGATAGAGGCCAGCGGCGATCAGGACGAGGCCGCCGAGGATCGCGCTGTCGGTCGCCATCGAAGGATCGAGCAAGGCGAGACGGGCGAGCAGCCATTGCGCACTAGTCGCCGCAATGCTGAACACGACCCACACAGTGAGATAGCCGGCAAAGAACCATCCCGTCGAAGCGATAGGACGGCCATCCGCCCGCGCCTTGCGGCCGACGCCGGCATAGAGCAGCAACATCGGCGCGACCGAAGGCGTCATCATGCCGACCATCATCACCGCCCACATTGTGAAGATGAAAGCGAAATCGGCCGATGCCCAGGCCCGGAAACCGGGCGCCACGGTGGCGCCCATATCCATGCCGCCCATGTTCGACATGTCCATTTCGGTCATGTCGCCGCCTGCGCTGCCCGGGACGGGGAAACCGGGCATGACCATGTCGGCGGCGAGCCACAGCACATAGGCCCAGGCGAGCACGGCGATCACGACGAGCGCGACCGTTACGACCGCGCGGTCACGCCGCAGCACCGCCTCGAGGGCCGTGTCGCCCATTGGATCAGGTCAATGCACGATGCCGCTCTGCGTGAGATGCAGATTGGCGAAATGGCTGTGCGAATCGGCCAGTTCGAACTTGATCGGGCCCGTCGTCTTGGTCCAGCCGCGCCCGACTTCGGCAATCGCGTATTCGAAGCCGTGCGGCAGGTCGATGCGCGCCCGGTGTTCCGCGCCGGTGACCGGATTCTTGATCGGCTCGCCATGGCCCTCGGTTACGCCCTTGACGTGCAGCCGCGCGGTTCGCGCGCCGACATCGACCTTGAATTCGATCGGGGCAAAGATCGGATCGTGGAATTTCTCCAGCGTGGTCGAAAAGACCTGGAATATCGTCGCACCTGGTTCGGTATCCAGACCGCCCAATATGCGAAGCAGCGCTCCGCGCTGGGCTTCGGTTGCCCTCTCGTCGATAACTACCGCGGCTTCGCCCCTGCCTTGGTGTATGGCGCCGGGCCAGCGGAAAATCCCGACGAACCGCAATCCGTCGAGCTTGGTGTCGCCGTGATGGCCACTCTCGATTTCCATGCCAGCAACCGCTTCACAGAAACCGTATGTCGGCATGGCGTTGAACTGGCACGGCCAGCCATTGGCGCAGGGGCAGTGGGGGAATGCGCGCGCCTTCAGTGTCCATTTGCCGGCGGGCATGACTTTCCCGCCCCTTGCCGCGCTCCCGCTTCGTGAGCGCGATCCGGATCGTGGAGGACCAGAAGGTCAACCGGCAACAACCATCCGGCAGCATCTGATCGAAGCAATCCGGCGATTAATATTAGAAATCGATTATATATTTTTCGCAGCCACCCACAATAGGCCGATTGGCGGAGACCGGGCACCGAACTCAGATTAACAAAAGACCTGACGACAGCCAGTTCGGCGGTGTCGGTGGCTTTTGCGCCAGCAGCTTTTCACAATAGGAATTTTTTCTTGACTTCGTGCCCTCAGCTATGGTACATATTCGTTTATGGTGCTGATTTGCGCCAGCCACCCGCCGCACAGGCGGGTTTTTCGTTTCCGTCAGCCTACGCGCCGGCGAAGGCTGCGAAGGAACCCGTTAACCCGAGTTCGTAGCCCTGTCGGCGGAGAACGGCGCATCTGGCGGCAACGCACCGCCTGGGTCGCGCCGCACCCCAATCGCCACCTTTTGCCGCGACGAATTGGCATATTCGAAGTCCGTCCCCTGGCGGGCGGCGGCTGTTGCACGGTCCATGACGCCGCACTATGGCTAGCGGCTTGGCAAACAAGGCGACGCAGAATGGCGAAAGACGGCAGCGAGCACTTTAGCGGCGGGGTGGGCATCAACACGCGGCTTGCCCATTCGGGCAACAATCCGCATGACTATTTCGGCTTCGTCAATCCGCCGGTGGTGCATGCCTCGACCGTGCTCTTTCGTGACGCGGCGTCGATGGCGGCACGCAGCCAGAAATACACTTACGGCACGCGCGGCACACCGACGACCGATGCCCTGGCCCAGGCCATAGACGCACTGGAAGGCTCGGCCGGCACGATCGTGGTGCCGTCGGGCCTTGCGGCGGTGACGGTGCCGCTGCTCGCCTTCGTGTCGGCCGGCGACCATCTGCTGATCGTCGATTCGGTCTATCACCCGACCCGCAACTTCGCGGACACGATGCTGAAGCGGCTGGGGATCGAGGTCGAGTATTACGCCCCCGAGGTCGGCGCAGGAATCGCGGCGTTGATCAAGCCCAACACCAAGGTGGTGTTCACGGAATCGCCGGCGTCCAACACGTTCGAGGTGCAGGACATCCCGGCCATCGTCAAAGCGGCGCATGCCGCGGGCGCCATCGTCATGATGGACAATACCTGGGCGACGCCGCTGTATTTCCGTCCGCTCGACCACGGCGTCGACATCTCGATCCATGCGGCGACGAAATACCCGGCCGGCCATTCCGACGTGCTGCTCGGCACGGTGTCGGCCAATGAGAGCTGCTGGAACCACCTCTACGAAAGTTTCTGCACGCTTGGCTGCTGCTCCGGGCCCGATGATGTCTACCAGGTGCTGCGCGGCCTGCGCACCATGGGCGTGCGCCTGGAGCATCATCAGCGCAGCGCGCTCGCCATCGCTTCCTGGCTCGAGGGCCAGAACGGCGTGGCGCGCGTGCTCCACCCTGCCCTTCCCAGCCACCCTGACCACGATTTGTGGAAGCGCGACTTCTCCGGCTCGAGCGGCATCTTTTCCATCGTGCTCGCCGGTGGCGGCCAGAAGCAGCAGCACGCCTTCCTCGACGCGCTGCGGATCTTCGGCCTCGGCTATTCCTGGGGCGGTTATGAAAGCCTTGCCGTGCCGGTCTGGCTCGGCGACCGCGTTGTCGCGAAAGCTCCGTATGAGGGTCCGTTGATCCGCCTGCAGATCGGCCTCGAGGATGTCGACGACCTGAAGGCCGACATTTCGCGCGGCCTGACCGCCGCGGCGGCTGCCTGAACGATCAAGGCACCGCCAAAGTGATTCATCGGACCAGCGCAAGCATGCCGAAAGACTGGTGAACCGCCACTTCGCCTGCGGAGCCAGACCGGCACCGCGGCGAGCATTGCGACAAGGTCGTGGAATTCTATTCCCACAAACCGCGGCATCGCGGATCAATTTGGCTTTCAAATTCCGCGATACCGCGCCATTGCGGTGCGATCATCGCGGTTTCTACTTCCCCCTGGAATACCGGCAGAGTTTTCGACGTCATGGCTTTTCGCCTCTTTGTTCCCATTCTTGCCGGCGCGACGCTTCGCGAGCGCCTCGTTGCCTGTATCGGCGCGACGATCGGCATTGCGCTCACCGGCGTGATCGCCAGCCTTGTGCTCGGCAACGGCCCGCATGTACCGCTGCTGGTGGCGCCGATGGGGGCGTCCGCCGTGCTCCTGTTCGCGGTGCCGGCCAGCCCGCTGGCGCAGCCATGGTCGATCATCGGCGGCAACACGATATCGGCACTGGTCGGCGTGATCGTGGCGCATTTCATCCACGAAACCGCCCTTGCCGCCGGCATAGCGGTGGCACTGGCCATCGCCGCCATGTCGTTCACGCGTTGTCTACATCCGCCGGGCGGAGCGGCCGCCCTGACCGCGGTGCTGGGAGGGCCGGCCGTCATCAGCGCCGGCTTCCTGTTTCCATTCGTACCGGTGGCGCTGAATTCGATCCTGCTTGTGGCGCTCGGCTACGGCTTCCACAGACTGGCCCGGCGCAATTATCCGCATGTACCGGCTGCAGCACCGACGAACAGCCACGGCACCGGCGATCCGCCGGCGCAGTCGCGCGTCGGCTTTCGGTCCGAAGACATCGATGCCGCGCTTGGCGCACTCGACGAGACGTTCGATATCGATCGCAACGATCTCGACCGCCTGCTGCGGCAAGTCGAATTGCAGGCGATGGTGCGTGCGCACAAGACCGTTCTGTGCGAGGACATCATGTCGCGCGATGTGATCTCGGTCGACGCGCACACCTCCACCGATGCGGCGCGCCAGTTGCTGCTTGACCACAACATCCGTACCTTGCCGGTCGTCAACGCGGAGGCAAGGCTGGCAGGCACCGTGGGATTGCGGGAATTGACGCAGGCCTCCGGCGCGGTTGGATCCGTGATATCGCCCGCGGCGACCGCCGCCGCCGGTTTCGCCGCCATGGGGCTGCTGCCCGTGCTCACTGACGGCCGCAGCCATGCCGTCATCATCGTCGACGACGACAAGCGGATTCTTGGGCTGATCACCCAGACCGATCTCCTGGCGGCCACGGCGCGCCTGCAGGTTGCTGACAAGTCCTCATTGGACGCGGTAGGTTAGTCGCCGCGGGACCAGGCGAAAAATCTTCGGGAACCTTTTGCCGGCAACAGCGTCCAATCTCTCAATCGAGGTTCCGGTCCGGAGGTTGGGTTGAGGAAACTGGCCATGCCTGCTGTCTTGACGGCCGTACCTTCTGCCGCACCAGGCGACATGCAGCTCGTACGACGGGCGCTGGCGCGCGACGGCGATGCCTTCCGCACCATCATCAAGACGCACAATCAACGGCTCTACAGGATCGCGCGCGGCGTCGTGCGCAATGACAGCGAGGCCGAGGACATCGTGCAGGAGGCCTATGTCAGGGCCTTCGCCCATCTCGATGCCTTTCGCGGCGACTCTTCGCTGGCCACATGGTTGTCGCGCATCGTCATCAACGAGGCGCTCGGCCGCCTGCGCAAGAGGCGCCGAACGGTGGCAATGCCGGAAAATCCGCAAGCCGAGATTATCCGGTTTCCTCTCAACCCCAGCGACGATCCGGAACGGACGATGGCGCAACGGCAGATCCTCCAGCTGGTCGAACGGGCCACCGACAGCCTTCCCGATGTCTACCGGACGGTGTTCGTGGCGCGGGTAATCGAGGGGCTGAGCATCGAAGAGACCGCCGATCTTCTCAGCGTGCGGCCGCAAACCGTCAAGACAAGGCTGCACCGGGCCCGTGCCCTGGTGCGCAAGGCGCTGGACGACCAGATCGGGCCGGTGCTGCTCGATGCCTTTCCCTTCGCCGGCCGGCGTTGCGAAAGGCTGACCGGCGCGGTCATGCGGCGGCTCGGGCTGGAGAGCTGACCCCGGCGGATTCAGTTGCTTTTGGCGGGAACGTTTGCCGCCGTCCCGCATCCAATGATCGTCAACCGAAAAACACTGTCCGGAGCGATTTCAAATGCCCGGACGAAGGAGATGCCATGTCTATCCGACACACCGCCGCGCTCGCCGCCATGCTGCTGCTTGGCACTGCCCCGTTCGCACAAGCCGCCGACAAGCCGACCGACCCGCAGATCGCACACATCGCCTACACGGCCGGCGTGATCGACGTCGAGGCGGCCAAGCAAGCGCTCAAAAAGTCGAAGAACAAGGAGGTGCTCGCCTTCGCCAAGGACATGGTGCGCGACCATGAGGCGGTGAACGTGCAGGCGCTCGATCTGGTTAAGAAACTCAAGGTCACGCCGGAAGACAACGCTACCAGCAAGGCGTTGACCAAAGCGGCGGCGGAGGAGCGGGCGAAACTCGCCAAGCTCAAGGGCGCGGCCTTCGACAAGGCTTATGTCGACAACGAGGTGGCCTATCACAAGCAGGTCGACGGAGCGCTTGAAACGCTGCTCATCCCGTCGGCGCAGAATGCCGAATTGAAGAGCCTGCTGGAAACCGGGCTAAAGATTTTCCAGGGCCATGAGCAGCATGCCGAACACGTCGCCGGCATGCTGAAGTAAGGACCGGGTGCATGCCGAAACGCCCTCCGTGGATTGCGTTGATGCTGGTCGTCGGTATCGTTCCGGCGCAAGCTGAAACCATCCAGGTCACCATCGACAAACTGGTGTTCTCGCCGGCCACCGTCGAGGCGAAGGTCGGCGATACGATCGAGTGGGTGAACAAGGATGTGTTCGCCCACACGGCCACCGTGAAAGGTGGCTGGGAGGTGATGATCCCGTCGAAGAAATCCGCAAGCCTGACATTGAAGGCGGCTGAATCGGTCGACTATTTCTGCCGCTTTCACCCCAACATGAAAGGCCGCTTGGTGGTGGCGCCCTGATCCAGCGCCAACGAGGTCCGCCTGGCCTCGTCGGGGCGCGCGATATGCGTCCATGAGCCGTCATAGCGGGGCTCGCGCCGCTGGATCCAGGCATCGAGCCCTTCGCGCAAATCGGCTGTCGAGGCCATGCGGGCGAATTGCGAGGCTTCGACCTGCAGGCCTTCCGCGATGCTCTGATCGAGGCCGCGCGCCACCGCCGTGAGGATGCTGGCGATCGCCAGATCGGAGTGCCGCAGGATACTCCTTGCCAGGCCGATCGCAGCCGGCATCAACTCGGCATGTGGCACGACTTCGTTGACGAGACCCAGCTCAAGCGCCCGCGGCGGCGGAAACCAGTCGCCCGTCAACAGCAGTTCGAGCGCCCGCTTGCGCCCGGCGAGCCTGGGCAAACGCTGCGTTCCGCCAAAGGTCGGCGGCATCGCCAGGTTGATTTCCGGCTTGGCGAAAAGGGCACGGTCACTGGCGATGGCCAGCGGCACAGCCTCGGTGATTTCGCAGCCGCCGCCAAAGGCAACGCCGTTGACGGCGGCGATGACGGGTTTGCGGAAGGCTTCCAGCCTCGCTGTCAGCCGCTGTCCGCGCATGACGAAGTCACGCATCGCGACGTCGACGCCAAGCGCCACGCTGGCCGAGAACTCGTGGATGTCGCCGCCCGCCGAAAACGCGCGCTCCCCTGCCCCGGTAAGAATGACCGCCCGAACGCCGTCATCGACTTCGATGTCGTCGAGGATCGCAAGCAGGCGATCGATCAGGGCATAGTTCAGCGCGTTGAGTTTCTCCGGCCGGTTGAGGGTAAGGATGGCAATCCCATCCCTGGTCTCGTTGAGGACAAGATCGGTCATTGGCTCTTCCTTCTCCATAATGCTCATGAACCGGAAGACTATGCCCTTTCCCGCTTGTGTATATTCACTAGTCGGTATACTTAAGCTCATGCCCGACGCACAGAGCCCCACCCGCAAACGCATCGTCGATGCCGCGACCAAGCTCTTCTATGCCGAAGGAATCGGTCGCGTCAGCGTCGATGCCGTTGCCGAGGAGGCGGGTCTCACCAAGCGGACGCTCTACTACCATTTCAAGAGCAAGGACGACCTCATCGCCGCCTATCTCGATGGCCGCGACCAACCCAACCTGAAGCGTATGGCCGGCTGGTTCGATGCCGCCGAGGGCGGCGCGGATCGCAAGGTCGAGGCGATCTTCAGCAATCTGGCGAGGGCCGCTCGCCATCCGAAATGGAAAGGATGCGGCTTCCTGCGCACGGCCGCGGAACTCGCCTCGATGCCCGGACACCCAGCGATCAAGGTCGGGTCGCGGCACAAGTCAAATTTCGAAACATGGCTGGCTGGCGCATTGTCCGATCGCGGCGTCGAGGAGCCGCAAGCCTTGGCACGCGAGGTCGTGCTCCTGATCGACGGCTCCTTTTCGATCATGCTGATCCACCGCAACCCCGATTATATCGAGGCGGCCGGCCGCGCCGCGGCGACGCTTGTGCGGGCGCGAACTTCAAGCAGCCAGGTCTAGAATCCCAACGCCAACCATGCCGTGCCCGCGCCAAGCGTCAGCAGCGTCAGCGGCAAGCCGACCTTGAAGAAGGCGCCGAATGACAGCGGCGTACCGGCGGCCCGTGCCTGTTCGGCGACGATCAGGTTGGCGACCGAACCCAGCAGCGTGAAATTGCCGGCCAGCGTCGAACTCATCGCGACGACCAGCCAGGCGCGCTCGGGGTTTTCGAGGCCGGGTATGAATGGCCGCAGCGCCAGCACGGCCGGAACATTGCTCATGATGTTGGAGAGCACCGCGGTGAAGCCGGACAGGCGCCAGACATCGTCCAGCCCAAGGTTCTTTGCCGAGGCGATCATGTCTGATGTCAGCAGCGTCTTTTCGGCGCCGGCGACCACCACGAACAGACCGGCGAACATGAACAGCAGCGGACCGTCAATTTCGCGGTAGATACGTTCCGGCTTGATGGCACGGGTGAGCAAGAGGATCGCGCCGCCGATGAGTGCTGCCTTGGCGACAGGCACGCCGGCGAAGAAGGCGATTGCCAGTCCGATGCAGACCACCACCGCCTTCAGCACCTGCCTCTTATGCATGCGGCCACGCGAGACCTCGGGCATCAGTTGCACCGTGCGGGCGAATTCGGCCCGGTAGACGATGCGGATGATGACAACGACCGCGACGAGGCCGAACAGAGCGACCGGAGCGAGTGCCGCCGAAAAGGCTGGATAGGAAATGCCCGACAGCGCACCGATGACCATGTTTTGCGGATTGCCGGTGATGGTGGCGACGCTGCCGCAATTCGACGCGGTGGCGGTGGCGATCAGATAGGGGATCGGGTTGCGCTTGATGATGCGGGTGACGTGGACGACGATCGGCGCCATGACAAGGCAGATGGCGTCGTTGACCAGGAAGGCAGACAGCACGCCGGTCAACAGCGTCACCATCACCAAAAGCATGAAGGGCGCGTGCGCGTGCTCGATGGCGATAGCGCCAAGGCCGCGAAAGGCGCCCGACACTTTCAGATGGGCCACCACGATCATCATGCCGAGCAAAAGCGTGATGGTGTCGAAATTGATCGCCCGGTAGGCATCCTCCATGCTGAGCGCGCCGACGGCGATCATCGCGGCCCCGCCGAGCAGCGCGATCCCTGCCCGGTCGAGGCGCAGGCCGGGGATGCGGCCAACGGCGACACCGGCGTAAGTCAGGACCAGGATCAGCAGTGCCGCCGCGCCTATCAATGTCATGCGAAGAAGGCCCTGCCCGATCCATCCAGCCCCGATGGGCACCGGACACTACCTTTAGCGTGATGTCGGCAAAGCGAAAGCGCCCTCCGCGCAACAGCTTGTACAAATCAGCGTGTTGCGGGAGTGCCCAAGGTTCTCGTGCCTACAGGACGCGACGGTCCAAGGTTGCAATGACCGCTTTTGATCAGACCTTTGTCAATGCACCGTGGCGACGCTGGGCAGAGGCGCCGGAGCAGCCCCCGCCGGATCGAAGCTGACTTGATCGCGCCCGTTCGACTTAGCCGTGTAAAGCCGTCTGTCGGCGGCGGAGAAGATTTCCTCATAGGTGGTCGGGCCGGTAAAGCTCGTGCCGCCGATGCTGACGGACAGGGGGCAAGGCCTGCCACCGGGCGAGAAGTCCGTCTCCCTGATGCGCCGGCGGATGCTCTCGGCAACCACCCAGGATTGCGAGGGATCCACGCCGGGAAGAAATACGCCGAATTCTTCACCGCCGATGCGGCCAACAATGTCGCCGCCACGCAGTTGCCCCTTGATCGCCTGTGCTATCAGCTTGAGTGCCTGATCGCCGCAGTCATGGCCCAGGCGGTCGTTGATCGACTTGAAGTGGTCGGCGTCGATGATCAGCAGCGCCCCCGAACGGGTCTGCTCCTGCTTGCGGGTCTGCTCGAGATAGGCCTCGACCAGCATCGAGAAGGCACCGCGGTTCAGCACCGCCGTCAGGCTGTCGGTCGCGGCAATAACGCTGAGGTCGCGCTGCGCGATGGCCAGCTGGCGGATCTTCCACATGAGGAAAAACAGAAACGACCCGCCCAGCACCAAAGGCAGCATCAGGTCGGTCATCTGCGCCCGCCACACTGCCGCGGGCGAAAGATAGGGGAAGTTGAAAGAATCGACGAAGAACGCCACGGCAATGAAGAATGCCGTACCGACCATGGTGACAGCGATCACCCTGCCCCAGCTCGTCGGCGATAGATCGAGCTTCATCGCGTTCAACTCCGTTAGCCGCCGCTACTATGACGAACCAACGCAAACAAATTGATAAGACTTTCCCTCCAATTCGATATCGGGCGGCATGGCGCGGTAAAAAGCCGCCGAAGGGACAGCCGCCGAAAAGCGGCTGTCCTGTGTCCCAGCTTGAAGGTTTGGACCAAGCTGTTGGCTGAGCAAGGGCAGGTGGCGCTCGAAGCCAGGCCGTCCGCCGTCAGTTGAGCGTTGATTCACTCAGCGTGTCGACGACAAATGATGCCGCGATCAGGTCGTCGGCTTCAAGACGTAGGGAGCCTTCGCCGCCTCCCATGATGGAAGCCACTTTCTGAAAGGTCTTCATTTCATATTCCGTGATCCGGTTATCCTGCATCCTGGCCTTGAGGTCAGCGATACGCCGATCCAAGGCCGAAGATATTCCTATTTCTCGCTTCGACATGGCAACACTCCTCCCCACCCGGGTTTGCCTCCCACCGATCCGCTTTTTGTATGAGGCTTTGCGAATACAGGCGCCAGAACGCGCCGTGCGAGGGAAGGTTCCGAAAAGGCTGAGTCACGAAATAATACGACGGCGCGGGGCGGTTGCGCGAAGGTCGGAGACGACGTCATCGCTCATGCCTTGCCAAAAAGGCTGAGCCGAGCCCTTTCGACAACCCGGATCCTTTGCGCAAACTTTTTTGTCCATCATGCGTTGTTCCTTCTTCAAGCCGAGGAGGCAACCATGCAGATGAAGTCGCAGACATCGGGTGAAGCCGCCAAGCAACGGCATATCCAGCGCGGCATTGATGCCAAGGACAAAGCCAGGGGCAAAGGCAAGATCCAACACGCAATGCAAGCCGGCGCCCGTAGATATCCGGAGCCGCCCTTTCCCGAGCAACATCAGCCCAAGCCGGGGCATGAATGGGCAATCGAGCCCGCTCCCCTCTACGATGCGCCCTATTACCTGGGGTCGAAAAAACTCGACGACAAGGTAGCGCTCATCACGGGCGGCGATTCCGGCATCGGCCGCTCGGTGGCTGTCCTGTTTGCCCGCGAGGGCGCGGACATTGCGATCGTCTATCTGGCCGAGGACAAGGACGCCGAAGTGACCAAGGCCGCCGTCGAAAAAGAGGGGCGGCGCTGTATTCTGATAAAAGCCGATGTCAGTGAACGCGAGCATTGCCATAACGCGGTGGCGGTCACGGTGCAGAAATTCGGTCGCATCGATGTGCTGGTCAACAACGCTGCTTTCCAGATCCATTCCAGCGACTTCGGCGATCTGACGGAGGCACACTTCGACACGACGCTGAAGACCAATCTCTACGGCTATTTTCATATGGCGCAGGAAGCCGTGCCACACATGAAACCGGGCTCGGCGGTCATCAACACCGGTTCCGTAACCGGCATCGACGGTTCAAGGCAACTCATCGACTATTCGATGACCAAGGGCGGCATTCACGCATTTACGCGCGCGCTTTCGGGCAACCTTATCGGCAAGGGCATCCGGGTGAACGCAGTTGCGCCAGGCCCGGTGTGGACGCCGCTCAACCCGTCGGACAAGGAAGCCGACGACGTCTCGAAATTCGGTGCGGACACGCCGATGAAACGGCCTGCACAGCCGGAAGAACTCGCACCCGCCTATGTATTCCTCGCCTCGCCGCAGTGCTCGAGCTACATCACCGGCGAGATATTGCCGGTGATCGGCGGCTACTGACATGAGAACAGCCGAAATTGAACATATGATGACCAGGGAGCGAGATGGATGGTTCGTCTGCTTTTCACAGTGACGCTTGCCTATGTAGCGTACCGTATCTGCAGGGAAATTGCGGAACCTGCCCGACACGTGCCGCACGACGATAACGAGACACTGAGGCAGCAATCGGCGGCCTTGGGAGTCGACCCGGCGCGCTAGTTGGCTATTTTGGATCGGCCAGCCAGCCGGTGCGCTGGCTGGCCGACTTGAGTAGCCTCATTCGGCTGCCTGCAGGTTGATCTTGCTCTCCGCCATTTCGGTGAGCTTGCGATCGGTCGCCTGTTCTTCCTTCAGGTTCTTGGCCAGCACGTTGGCGCAATCGCTGCGGCCAAGCTGCTTGGCCCAGGCGATGAGCGTGCCATAGCGGGTCATCTCGTAATGCTCGACGGCCTGTGCCGAGGCTATCAGCGCCGCATCGAGAACGTCCTTGTCGTCGACGTCGCCGCTTACGTCGTCGGCTTCCTCGAGAATGCCGTCGATCGCCGGGCAGTTGACCTCCTTGGCCTTGACGCCATGCAACTCGAACACCTGCTCTACGCGCTCGACATGGCCCCTGGTCTGCTCAAGGTGTTTTTCGAATCCGGCTTTCAATTGCGGGTCGGTTGCCTTGCCGATCATCTTCGGCAGCGCTTTCTCGATCTGCCTTTCGGCGTAATAGATGTCGCGCAGCGTGTGCACGAAGAGATCGTCGAGTGTTTTGATATCCTTCGAAAAGAAGCCCATGGCCTTACCTTTCATTGCTCTGAAGGTTGACTAAGGCGGCGGCTTTGCCCGCCACCCGCGAAAGCCGGGACTAAATCCCGGCTTGCTGGTCAACGTGCCGGTACCGGAGGAGTTCCTGATTTCCGGGGCGAAACCGTCATCCCTCTTTCGAAACCCTGCGATCCACTTCCGGTGGGAGCCTTTGTCTCGATCACACGTTCTAACCGGAACGCGAACCGGAACTGTGAAAGGTCGGCAGAATGTATTTCATTGCGTTGGCGACGGACTATGACGGCACACTGGCTCATGACGGAATCGTCGCCACGAAAACGCTCGTTGCCCTTGAGCAGTTCAAGAAAAGTGGCCGCAAGCTGGTTCTGGTCACCGGGCGCGAACTGCCCGATTTGAAGCGCGTCTTTCCCGAAATCGGCCTGTTCGACAAGGTCGTCGCCGAGAATGGAGCGCTGATCTACACACCGGCCAGCGAGGAAGAACGGGTGATTTCGCCATCGCCGGAACCCAAATTCGTCGCCAAGCTGAAGAAGCACGGCGTCAAGCCGCTTTCGATCGGGCGATCGATCGTCGCTACCTGGGAGCCCCATCAGGCCACCGTGCTCGAGGTCATCAAGAAACTGGGGCTGGAGCTGGAAATCATCTTCAACAAGGGCGCGGTGATGATCCTGCCGAGCGGCATCAACAAAGCCACCGGACTGACCGCGGCACTGCAGGATCTTCGGTTGTCACCACACAATGTGGTGGGTGTCGGCGACGCCGAGAACGACCATGCCTTCCTGCAGGCATGTGGCTGCAGCGTCGCCGTCGACAATGCAATTCCCGCGGTCAAGACCACCGCCGATCTGGTCATGCGTGGCGCCCGTGGGAAGGGCGTGGAGGAACTGGTCGACAAGCTGATCAAGCGCGATCATGAGATCGTGCCGAGGCGCCATGACGGCATCGTTCTCGGATCAGCCGGCGGCGACGAGATCTATTTGTCGCCAACCGATACGGTCCTCATCGCCGGCAGTTCGGGCATCGGCAAATCCACCCTGGCCACCGCGCTGACGGAGCGCTTCGTCGAGAGCCGGTTTCAGTTCTGCGTGTTCGATCCCGAGGGCGACTATGACGGTCTAGAAGACGCCGTTCGGCTAGGAGACGGCTCCAGCGCGCCGACAAAGGCGCAAGTGCTGGATCTGATCGCCAAGGCCGATAGCAACATCGTCGTCAATGGACTGGCCCTGCGCGTCAATGAGCGGCCGGATTTCTTTGCCGACCTGCTGCCTGGCCTCAGCAGTTTCCGCCGTCGCACCGCGAGACCGCATTGGCTCGTCATCGACGAAGCACACCATCTCCTGCCCAAGCGGCGCGATGATACCCGGACGGTCCTGTCACTGGAATTGCCGGGCACGATCCTGATCACTGTTCACCCGGAAGCGATCTCGACCGACGCCTTGCGCCTGGTGACGGCCATCATTGCGCTTGGCCCCAAGGCGAAGGACGTCGTGAAGGTCTTTTGCAAAGAGACCGGCATCGAGCCGCCAAAGGAAATTTCCTCGCCCAAGGGTGAACTCGTATTGTTCTGGCGACCGCAGAAACGCAAGAAACTCGCTATGGTCAAGGTGATCGAGCCACGCCAATCGCTCAAGCGGCACAGCCGCAAATATGCCGAGGGGCAACTCGATGAGGCGGGCAGCTTCTATTTCCACGGTCCCGACGACGCGATGAATCTCAGGGCCCACAATCTGATGATTTTCGTCCAGATGGCTGAGGGCATAGACGACAGGACCTGGGAGTTTCACCTGCGCGCCGGCGACTACTCCAAATGGTTCCGCCAGCAGATCAGGGACAAGGAGCTGGCACGGGAAACGGCCGGGGCGGAAAAGGACGAAACGCTTTCAGCCGAGGAAAGCCGCAAGCGCGTGCTCGACGCGGTCCGGCGGCGATATACGGCACCCGCCACGGCGCCGGAGGAATAGCCAGTGTTCAAAAACCTCAAATGATCAGTTGGTCTATCCTGATCGGCAGATCGCGAATGCGCTTGCCAGTGGCATGGTACACGGCGCTCGCGACAGCCGCCGCCGTCCCGACATTGCCAAGTTCGCCCAATCCCTTGACGCCGGCTGGATTGACGTCCAGATCGACCTCCGGAACAAGGATGACGTCGACCTGTTTGATGTCCGCGTTGACCGGCACCAGATAATCCTGCAGGTCACGATTGACATAGCGGGCGTTGCGCCGGTCGATTTCCGTCGCCTCGTGAAGGGCCTGGCCAATACCCCAGATCATGCCACCCATCAGTTGGCTGCGCGCGGTGCGCGTGTTCATGATACGCCCCGCGGCAAAGGCACCGACGATGCGCGGCACCCGGATCTCGCGTGTGTAACTGTTGATGCGGACTTCGACGAACTCGGCGCCAAAGGCATATTTCACCGAATCCTTGTCCTGATCGCCGCCGTGGAATTCCGCCTGCCCGGCATAAAGTTTCTTCAGTGCTTCCGGCGTCGAACCCTTTGGCGCAAATTCGGCATATTCTTCTATCGCACCGATCTGCATCGCCTTGAAGACATCCGACAGCTTGGCGGATTTGCCGCCGCTGGCCACGATCTTCTCTTGCTCCATTTCCAGCTTCGCATTGCCGGAACCAGCCAATGGCCCGTCTCCAGCAACGGCTGCCGCGAAAAGTTTTCCGCGCACGGCGTCACAGGCCTTCAGAACCGCCGAGCAGACGCTGGCAGTCGAAATCGAGCCGCCCGAGACCGGCGCTGGCGGCAAGGCGCTGTCGCCCATCTCGACGCTGACCTTGTCCATCCCTATCCCAAGACGTTCTGCCGCCATCTGGCCTGCCACGGTGCGCACACCGGTGCCGATCTCATGCGAGCCGCACTGAACGCGAACCTGGCCATCGGCCGTCAGGCGGACACGGGCCGCGCATGGCGCGCTGGCCGTTGGGTAGATGGCGGTCGCGCAACCCATGCCGACCAGCCAGTCGCCGTCGCGCATCGACCCAACCGCGGTATCGCGCTTCGACCAGCCGAAGGCTTGCGCAGCCTGGTCGTAGCATTTGACCAGCGACCGGCTGGAGAACGGCTTGCCGCCGATCGGCTCTTTTTCAGGCTCGTTGACACGCCGAAACTCGACGGGATCCATGCCGAGCGCCACGGCCATTTCGTCCATGGCGTTTTCGAGCGCGTAGACATAGGGCGTCTCGGGCGGCGAGCGCATGTAGCCCGGTGTGTTGCGATCGGCATGGACGAGCGAGACGTGAGTGAGCACCGAGCCATAGTTGTACATGCGGCCGGTGGCTGACGTGCCGCCGACGACATAAGAGTCAGGGCGTGATGTCACCTCCCAGCCCTCATGTCCGAACGCCGTGATGCGGCCGTCCTTGCCGGCGCCTATGCGAATTCGATGCCGAGTCTCGGCGCGATAGGTCTGGGTGTTGAAAGCCTGCATGCGGTTGACGACGCAGCGTACCGGCCGTCCAACACGCTGCGCCGCAACCGCGACAATTGCCGTGCGAGCGGTCATCGGCCCCTTGGAGCCGAAGGCGCCACCTACGTAAGGGCTGACAATCCGCACATTGGCTGGATCGATCTTCAACTGCCGGGCGAGTTCGATTTTCCAGCCGGTGACATTCTGGCTTGGCTCATGGACAGTGAGCTGATCGCCTTGCCACATCGCCGTGGTCGAGAACAGTTCGATCGGATTGTGATGTTGGGTCGGCGTCGAGTATTTCTGGTCGATCTTGACGGCAGCGGATGCATAGGCAGTGTCGAAGTCGCCGGCTTTGACATCCTCCTTCAACATCGGGCTCTTGCCGGCCGCCGGTTCCACCTTCGCGCCTTTGGAATCGAAGCTGGCGCTGGGCGGGTCGTCTTCGTAATCGGCACCGATCAACATCGCCGCTTCTTCCGCCGCCTCGAATGTCTCGGCAACAACCATCGCGATGATCTGGCCGTCATGGAAAATTGTCTTGTCGTGCAGGGGTGCTATGGAGCTTGCACCAGTGTTGCCAAATTTCGGCGTATCGGTCTTGTCCATGTCGCCAAAGGTCATGATGTCCAGCACTCCGGGCACGGCCCTGGCGTCGTCCGTATGGAGTTTGGAAACCTTGCCCCGAGCGATGCTGCTGGTGGCAAGAGCACCAAAAGCGACATTGGCTGTGGCGATGTCGGCCGGATAGCTGGCCTGTCCGGTAACTTTCAATCTGCCGTCTATGCGGACAACCGGTTCGCCTTGGTTTTCTTTTGGAACTGGCGCGGCTTGGTTCATGGCTCAGACCTTCATGTCGCGGGTTTCGAGCAACGCTCGCACCAGCGTGCGCTTGCCGAGCGGTACCTTGAACGCGTTGTGTTCTCGTGGTTTGGCATCGGCGAAAGCGGCGGCGGCGGCCTTTTCGGCCCCATCCTCTTGCAACACCTTGCCTTGAAGCGCGTCCTCCGCCGCCCTCGCACGCCATGGCACGGTCGCGACGCCACCCAGCGCAATACGCGCGTGCCTGACAGTGTCTCCATCCATGTCCAGCGCAACCGCCGCCGAGGCCAGCGCGAATGCGTAGGATTCGCGATCGCGTATCTTCAGGTAGTGCGAGCGACGGCTCCATGCGCCGAGCGGAACATCGATGGCGACGATGACTTCATCGGCGGCCAGATCCGTCTCGATGTTGGGCGTCTCGCCGGGAAGCCGATGCAGTCTGGCGAAAGGGATCTTGCGTGGACCATGCCGTCCCTCCACCTCGACGGCCGCATCGAGAGCAATCAGGGCTTGGGCGAAATCGCCGTGATAGGTAGCGATGCAGGCATCGCTGGTGCCGAGCACGGCATGCTGGCGGTTGAGCCCTTCCATCGCGGCGCAGCCGGAACCGGGCTCACGCTTGTTGCACGGCCAGGAGGTTTCGCGAAAATACTCGCAGCGCGTTCGCTGCAGCACGTTGCCGGCAAGGCTCGCCATATTGCGAAGCTGGCCGCTGGCGGCGAATTTCAAGCTTTCGGCAAGGAGCGGGCAGCGGCGCCTGACGTCATTGTTATCAGCTGCCTCGCCCATGCGAACCAGCGCACCGAACCGGATGGTATCATCGCTTACCCTGATCTGCCGCAGGGCAGGCTCGGCAAGATTGTTGAGGTCGAGCAGTCGTTCAGGCTGCGCGACGCCAAGCTTCATGTAGTCGGCCAGATTGGTGCCGCCGGCGATGAACTGGGTATTGGCCTGTGTTGGCGCAACATGCCTGGCGTCGAGGTGGGACGCCATGGCGATCGCCACCGAAACGCTCGTTGGTCTTTCATAGACGAAAGGACGCATCCTAGGCCCTCCTGATCTCGTCGCGTGCCTGGACGATCGCCGCGACGATGTTGGGGTAGGCAGCGCATCGGCACAGATTGCCGCTCATATACTCGCGGATGTCATTGTCCGACCCGGCATGGCCTTCGTTGATGCAGCCGATGGCCGACATGATCTGGCCCGGCGTGCAGTAGCCGCATTGAAAAGCGTCATGGTCGACAAAGGCCTGCTGCACCGGATGCAGCTCTCCGTCAGCTGAAGCCAGGCCTTCTACGGTCGCAACCTCGCGGCCTTGGTTCATGACGGCGAAGCTCAGGCAGGAGAGCACCCGCTTCCCATCGACAAGAACGGTGCAGGCGCCGCACTGACCGTGATCGCAACCTTTCTTGGTGCCGGTCAGGCCAACATGATCGCGCAGTGCGTCAAGCAGGCTCGTGCGATTGTCGAGCGCGAGGGTGTAGGCCTGCTTGTTGATCCGCATCGAAATCGTCGACAGATCGCGCGGCGCGGCCGCTTTGGCAGTCGGCGGCTCGGCGGCTTTTGTCGACGTGGCTATGAGCGGCATTGCCGCTGCTGCCGAAACAGAGCCCGTCATGAAGGAGCGTCTGCTCAGGCCGCTGGGATTTGTGGAATTGGACATGGCTGGCTTCCGGCTGGCTGAGGTCTCAAGCGGACCAAACTGCTCGCGGGAAACAAAGTTCCCTCCTCACGTCGCTGTGATCGCTGCTCTTGCAGAGGCGGTCATGCGGAACTTGAGCCGCAGGGCGGTGGTTGTCCTCGACAGGTTCCAAGGAAGGAGACGATCATGAGCAGTGATCGGAGCGATCGACACAGCGATCAAAATGGTGATGAAGGCCCCGTCTTTTCGGCTGAGCAGGCGCGGCAAGGCGAGATCATCCTGCGAACCCGCACACGCCGGATCATCTTCGTCGCAGGCCTGGTCGGCATTGTGATCCTCATCGCGGTGGTCAGGTTCGCTGTCGGCTGATTGATCAAGGCGTTTTCCCCCTGCCGAAGGCAAACTACCTCTGCCAGCCCTGTCAGGAACCTTTGTGGACAGCTGTCGTTGATTTGAATCACGAGCGGGCGGCGCCTTTGCTTGAGAGTTTCCTGTGGACGCGAAAACGCAAACCAAAGAATCCGAAACCGGAGATACGCGCGGCACTTCGAGCAAGGCCAGATCGGAGGCCTCGCCAGAAAGAAGGAAAGATGCGGCGCGGACCAAGTCTTCCGATCGCGAACCGCGTGAAAAAAAAGCCGGCGACCAGGAGGCCGGCGAACCAAGGCAGCCCGGCCTCCTGAGTTCCCCCCGGCGGCATCCTTACGTGGCCGCTACAATCCTGATCGTGCTGTTGCTGGCCGCCGTGGGACTGATCATGTGGTGGCTGAATGCCCGCCAGTATGAATCCACGGATGATGCCTTCATCGACGCCCGCACGATAACCATCGGCGCCGAGATATCGGGACGTATCACCGACCTCGCGGTGACCGACAACCAACCCGTCAAGGCGGGCGACGTCCTGTTGCGCATCGACGACAGCGACTATCGGGCCGCCCTCAAACAGGCCGATGCCGGCGTGGGCTCGGCGCAGGCCGACATTGTCGATGTCGGGGCTCAGATCGAAGCACAAAACGCAAAGATCGACGAAGCGCAGAAGCAGATGGCACAGGCCCAGGCAGCACTCGATTTCGCCAAGGCCGAGGACCAGCGCAACCGTGAACTTCTGGCCAACGGCACGGCCACCCAACAGCAGGCACAGCAGGCTGCGTCGACGCTGCGCCAGGACCAGGCTGCTCTCGACAGCGCTGAGGCCAATCTGGCTGCCGCAAAAAGCCAGGTCACGGTCTTGCAGGCACAGACCAAGAGCGCCGAAGCCAAGCTCGATCAGGCCAAGGCCAACCAGGACCAGGCGCGCACCACGCTGTCTCGCACGGCCATCACGGCGCCGGTTGCCGGACGGGCAACCAGCATTTCGGTTGCCAAGGGCACATATGCCCAGCCCGGCCAGGTGCTGATGATGTTTGTTCCCGATGAGGTCTGGGTGAAGGCCAACTTCAAGGAAACCCAGCTCGATCTGATGCGGCCGGGACAGCCGGTCGACATCGATATCGACGCCTATCCGGAAATATCCTTCCATGGCCGCGTCGACAGCATCCAGGCAGGCAGCGGCACCGCCTTCAGCCTGCTGCCGGCAGAAAACGCCACCGGCAACTTCGTCAAGGTGGTGCAGCGCGTGCCGGTGAAGATCGTCTTCGATAAACCGCCCGGCGTGCTGCTGGGCCCGGGCCTGTCGGTGGTGCCGACAGTCAAGGTACGATGAGTGGCGAAATGGTCAGCGCCCAAAGCGAAAGCCGGTCCGCCGCCGGTGGGCGCAATCCCTGGCTGATCGCCATCGTCGTCTCCATCGCAACCTTCATGCTGGTTCTGGACACCTCGATCGCCAACGTGGCGCTACGCAACATCGCCGGCAGCTTGGCGGCGGGGATGGACGAGAGTACGTGGGTGATCACCACCTATCTGGTCGCGAATTCCGTGATCATCCCGGTCAGCGGCTGGCTGGCCAGCGTGATCGGCCGCAAGCGCTACTACATGCTTTGCGTGGCGACCTTACCATCGCATCGCTGCTGTGCGGACTGGCGCCAAATCTGGAATTGCTCATCCTGTTCAGGATCCTGCAAGGCCTCGGCGGCGGCGGCATGGCGCCAAGCGAACAATCCATCCTTGCCGACACTTTTCCACCCGAAAAGCGTTCCCAGGCTTTTGCCCTTTATGGCATCGCCGTCATCGTCGCACCGACGGTCGGACCGACCATCGGCGGCTGGCTGACCGACCATTTTTCCTGGCACTGGATTTTCTTCATCAACGTACCGTTCGGCATCATGTCGCTCGCTTTGGTGCAGTGGCTGGTCGTCGAACCGGACGTGCTCGAACGCGAACGCCAGGAGCGGTTGAAGGACGGCCTCAGAATAGATTGGGTCGGGTTCATCCTGGTCGCCACCGCCCTTGGCTGCCTCGAAATCTTCCTTGATGAGGGTCAGCGCAATGACTGGTTCGCATCGGGTTTCATCACGACTTTCGCGGTGATTTCGGCGGTCTCGTTCCTGCTGCTCATCCCATGGGAGTTCAGCCACCGCGATCCGATCGTCGACATCCGCCTGCTGTTCAGCCGCCAGTTCGGCACGTCGTTCCTGGTGATGATGGCGGTCGGCGCCGTGCTGTTCAGCACCACGCAGTTGATGCCGCAGCTGCAACAAACCGCCTTCGACTATACGGCGACCCTGTCGGGCCTCTCGATGATGCCGGGCGGCATCGCCATGCTAATGCTGATGCCGATTTCAGGATTTGCCGCCGGCATCGTTCAGCCTAAATATTTGATCATGATGGGCATGTCCGTTGTCGTGGTCGCCCTGTGGCACATGACGTCGCTCACCCCGGACGCCAGCTTCCGCTTCTTTGCCTTTGCGCGCATCTTCCTTATGATCGGCCTGCCGTTCCTGTTCATCCCCATTTCGACGGCGGCTTACGTCGGTCTCGCTCCACAGCAGACCAACCAGGCCTCGGCGCTGATCAACGTTGCCCGCAACATCGGCGGCAGCATCGGCGTGTCATTGTCCAACACCGTGATCGCTCAAAACGCGCAGCTGCATCAATCGAACCTTGTCAGCCATACCGCGCAATCGTCACCCGCCTATCAGCAGGTGCTGCGTCAGGTAACCGAGCACTTTGTCGCTCAGGGCTCACCGATGGTCGAAGCGAAGCAGCAGGCGATCGGCTGGCTCGGGCAGTTGATCGCGCGCCAGGCTTCGCTGCTCGCCTATGTCGACGTCTTTCGGTACTGCGCAATCGCGACCGCCTTGTTTGTTCCTCTCGCCTTGCTGCTGCGGTCTCCAAAACCCAAGCCCGACGGGCGATAGTTCCATGCCCTGCGTTGCACGTTGCGAATTTCCGATTGGAACTCCTCGCCCCATTGGAGTTCGCCGGAACGTTCGTTTGGGGCCGGCGTTGTCTCCAGTGCTGTGGACCGCGTCAACCGGGCACGGCGGTATGGTGAACAGGATAGTTTTCCCGGTTTCATATTCTGGCCAAGGAATGGCAAACAGCATCTGTCCCGCCCGGTCCGCAGCTATGCGAAGCGACAGGTTTGATCTCTGCATGCCATGACCATTCAGTTTCGTGGGATCGGTTGTTTCCGAATTTCCGATTGGAACTCCCTCGCTGGCTTTCCGTTCAGACTCTGCAGAACAGGAGGAACCGTCATGCCACGAGGCGACAAATCGAAATACACCGACAAGCAGGAACGCAAAGCCGATCATATCGCGGAAGGCTATGAGAAGCGCGGGGTCTCCGACCAGGAAGCCGAAAGGCGGGCATGGGCGACCGTCAACAAGGACGATGGCGGCGGCAAGAAGGAAGGCGGCTCCGGGCGCGGCAAACATACCGGCCATCCCGCGGCGCATAAGGGCGGCAAAAGCGGGGGCAAGGCATCCGCGTCACGGTCAGCCGCTAGCCGATCGGAATCGGCAAAGAAAGCCGCAGCAACACGGAAGCGGAATGCCGAACACCGAGTTCATTGACCTGGACGAAGCCACTCAGGCTGACAAGGCCCAACGCGATGGGAGCACAGGCATGAAATCGCAGCTCGTCAACGAGATCGGCGGACAAAGGACATTCGTCGTGGTGCTCGACCCCGGCGAAGAAGCGTTCGCCGCGCTGACCGCCTTCGCGGTCGACCAGAAAGTCGGCAGTGCGTCCTTGACCGCCATCGGAGCTTTCGAAAGCGCGACCGTGGGCTGGTTTGATCCGAATGCAAGGACCTATCGCAAAATCCCGATCGACGAACAATGCGAGGTCCTGAGCGCGATCGGCGACGTTGCGCTGGGCGACGATGGTAAGCCCAGCCTGCACGTCCACGCGGTGCTCGGATTGAGCGACGGCACCACCCGGGGTGGACACCTGCTTGACGGCATCGTTCGGCCAACGCTCGAAATCACCCTTGTGGAAGCGCCCGGTCACCTGCGCCGCCGCAAGCGTCCTGAACTCGGCGTCGCTTTGATCGATCTGGACGCGTGAAGGACAAAACCGGCCTGGGCTCGCTCAGGGGCGATCTTGTCACGCCTTCCTGTTCTTATCCGCCGGCACCTTGTCTGGCGCAGCTTCCCAGCCAAAGACACTGCGACCGCCAAGCAGATGCGACTGGTCGAATTCTCCGGCGACAATTTCCTTCAGGCTGGGGCCGGTGACGTATCGCTCGACCTGTCGCGACTGGTCGTCCAACCGCCTCAAGGCGCCGATTTCTTCTTCATGACCAAGTTTCGCCTTTTGCACGGCGGACTTCAGCACACCGATGGTCTCGTCATAGACTTTTAGAGGTACAGGGAAAGGATGCCTGTCCTTGCCGCCATGCGCCAGCGAGAAGCGGCCGGGATCGGAAAAACGGCATGGCGCGCCATGCACCACTTCGGCGACGAGAGCCAGCGCGCGCACCGTGCGCGCACCAACACCTGGTACCAGAAGGAGCTCAGAAAAATCCTCAGGGCCACGTTCGGCGGCGGCCGCCATGTTTCCATGCAGCCGACGCATGATGACATCGCTTTCGCGCACATCGTGGTGAGCTGGCATGATCAGATGCGGCAGCAACAGCTGTTGCGGTGCCGGTGCCGCACCGCGCTCCAATGCGGCGAACTCCTTGAGGATGCGATCCGGCCCAAGGTCCTGCAACAGATCCAACTGTCCCTGGCGCGAAGCTTCGGCGCGCCGGTCGGTCAGGTTGACGATCTCGCCCTGGTTGGCGCCCTCAATGGCGGTGTGCGGCTGATCGACGAAACTCTTCAAACCTTCGGACAGCCAATGATAGCGGCGCGCCACCTTGCTGTCGCCGTTCATGCCTTGCTGGACCACGACCCAGTCGCCGTCATCGGTAACGATGAATCCGTGCAGATAAAGATCGAAGCCATCCTGGACAGCGGCGCTGTCCACTTTGGCGACAAGCCGGCTGACGGTTGCCAGGCTCGCTCCGTCAAAGCCAACGCGTTCGCCGATGATTGCAAGTTCATGCGGGGTTTTGCGCGAATGCGTGCCGCGGCCGCCGCAGACATGAATGCCAAGTTCGCCGGATAGAGGCGTCAGACCGCGTTTCAAGGCGCCGACGACGCTGGTCGTGATACCGGACGAGTGCCAGTCCATGCCCATGACGGCGCCAAAGGATTGGAACCAGAACGGGTGCGCCAACCGGCGCAGCAACTCGTTGCGACCGTAGTGATGAATGATTGCCTCGCACATCACGGCGCCCAGGCGCGTCATGCGGTCGCCAAGCCATTTCGGCACGCGTCCACCGTGAAGTGGAAGATCAGCACTTCCCGATCGTTGCGCCACGTCTGTTCCTATGCCTGCCGTTCCCTCGACAGATAGGTACCCCAGACCGCAGGAAGAAGCACTCGATGCTTCTTCCCAGCTGACGCCCGGCGACATCAAGTCCAGTGCGAGAGAACCATCTCCATCTCGACCGTTTCGACCTGCTGCGCAAATCGCTGGTGATAAACGGTGAGCAGCGCGTCATGCGTCGCGTCGGAAGAACTGCATAGCGCGTCCGTAACGAGAACCACGCGATACCCGAAATCGATTGCTCCGAGCACCGTGGCCAGAACGCATACGTCGGTTTCGCCGCCCGTGATGACCAGCGTATCGATATCGCGCTCCGCTAGAAAAGCCCTGAGCCGGCCCTCAAACCAGGGCGAGTAGATGTGCTTGTCGATGACCGCGGCCGGCGGGCAATAAGCGGTCAATGCCGGCAACAGTCCGACCATTTCGTCGCCGATACTTTCGATCGTCATCGAGGTCCAGCGCTCATAGTAGCGTCTCCATGTGCCGACACCCTGCCCCGGCTTCTGGGCAGGCAGGAAGCGCGTGAAGACCGTCTGCTGTGCCCTCCTTTCGACCAGGCTCTCGATGCGAGGCAGGACGCGAGTGATCCAGGGGGTTGCCCATTGTGACGGCTCGGCAAACAGCCGCTGCATGTCAACACAGACATGCATGCAGCGGTCGCCCAGAGGCCCGTATGTCAAACCCGGCATCGACATCAGGAAATCCGTACCCGGTCGGATTCTTTCACGAGCTTTTCCTTGCCGTCGGAGGCATCGATCAGAACGTCCCGTGCCGGCACTCGTTCCTCATCGCTTCAGGAACCGACATCAGCCATCGACGTTTCCGCCTCATGGATCCGATGCCGTTCGCTGGTAGAGCGCATCGGTGAGGCGAACGGCGCTCCGACGAAATCCTTGAGGCAAGGAACAAAGGCCCCGGCAGTGGAGATGAACTCGCAAGAAATTCCGATGGCTGCCATTTATCAGCATTTAGACAAGCGGCCGGGACAGCGACGATGAGCATTTTCTATCGAGCGGCCAAGATTGCGGAACAGGTTCACGCATCGCAATGCGACAAGACTGGCCAACCCTATATCGAGCATTGCCGACGTGTCGTCGACGCTGTCGAGACGATGGATCAGAAAGTCGTCGCCTATCTGCATGATGTCCTGGAAAAAGGCGAAGGCTGGTCTCGAGCCAAGCTGGAAGAGACCGGCTTTGGACCGTCGATTGCTTCCGCGGTCGATGCCATGTCGCGCAGAGACGGCGAGGACTATTTCACGTTCGTGCGGCGGGCTGCATCGAATCCGCTGGCGCTGCCGGTAAAACGTGCTGACCTCGAAGACAACATCTGGCAGTCACGGCAAATTGGGGCCTCGACAGCCAAATACGAAGAAGCCTTGCGCATCCTCGATGAGGAATTCTCCGAGCGCTAGCAAATGCCCGCCAGCGGTCCAACGATACTATTCCCCGATATGTGGCGTGTGCCGTTTGTCCTCCACCGGATCGATATCGATGCGCGCCTTTTCCGGATCGAAAGCGCCATGACGTGCAATGGCCCGCGCTGCCGTATCCGGCGTCTCGTATGTCCACATGAAGTCGTCGGCCGAGCCACCGACAGCATGGACACGCCAATAGCTCGCGGTTCCCTTCAGCGGTGAGCTGCTTGTCGTATTTGTCTTTTCGAAAAGGTCGAAATAGATGTCCTCGAAAGGGATATAGAACACCGGCTCATGTCCCTCTTCCCTGAGTATCCTCGCATGCTCCGTAGCCGCGACTATGGCGTCGGAAAATCGCACCGTCACCGCGCCGGCAAACGGTTCTATGGTCAGTTGGTGGTGTTCAGTAGTTGCGACTGGAGTTTGCATCCGAATTCTCCCTGGCTATCGATTGATCGCGAGACGGCGTTCCGGTCCGCCATCCATGGAGACGAAATGCGCGGCGATGCATCAGGTTCCAGCTTGTCCGATGAAGCCGAAGGCTGCCGAGCCAAGCGCTTTATTGCCTGCCGTAACTGTCGAGAAAGCTCGCCAACAGTCGCGAAACCTCGTGTGGGGCCTCACGTGTTGGGAAGTGCCCGACCGCATCCAGGATCACTCGTTCGTAGGGCGCGGTGAAATGCTCCTCCAGCCCTTCCGACGATGCGGTCAGCACAACACGGTCGTCGCCACCATGAAGCGTCAAGGTCGGCACCGTGATGATCTTGACCGATGTTTGCCGGCGGGCCAGCTCCGCGTAGTGGGGATCGGGCTCCGCCTCGCCCCAGCGAACCCGATAGGAATGCAGCGTCACATCAGGCCAATCCGGATTTTCGAAGGATGCAGCCACTTCATCGAAAATGGCATCGTCGAACCAGCCCAACGGGCTCCAGCTGTCCCATTGGAATCTGGCGAATTCCTTGCGGTTCTTTCGCACGAACTCGGCGCCCCGCGCTGTTGCCATGAACCATTGATACCAAAATGCTTTCGCCTGTTCAGGCGCTGGCGTTGCCGGCTTGCCGGGTTGCCAGCCAAGCGATAGCGCGGCACAGCAACTGATGCGATCGGGAAAAATCGAAGCCAGGAGGTAGGAGATCCGTGCTCCCCAGTCGTGCCCGACGACCGCAAAGCGGCTGAGGCCAAGCGCGTCGGCAAAGTCCAGCACATCCTGCGCCATCGCAGCAATTTCGCCGGATCGCATGGTTTCTTTCGACAGGAACGATGTCCGTCCAAAACCTCGCAGCCACGGCGAAAACGTCCGAAAGCCGGCCTCATGCAGGACCGGCGAAATGCGCGCGTAAGTGGTCGCGTCGTCCGGCCAACCATGCAGCAGGACAACGGGCGCGCCGCTTTCTGGCCCGCCACCGAGATAGGCGATGCGCAGCAGTGGCGTATCGCAAGATGAGACGGGGTTCATTTGCTCTCCGGCGCTGTAACCGGCTGGTCGCCGCCAGTCGTCGACTTGGGCCTGGCATCCTGGTCGACCTGCGGGTTCTTGTTGATGGCGTCGGTGTTGGCTTTCGTCGGTTCGATGCTGTTATCACAGGCGCCGAGCGCAAGAGCCGCAGCCAACACCAGAAGCGACAAGGATCTTTTCATCGAAACCTCCTCTGGCTGATATTCGACAAACGAGGCTCCGCGAATTTGGTTGCCTGGGTGGCGCTCGGGCCAGCCTTCAATCCTTCGAGCTTTTTGAGCCGGCGCTGACTGTCGGGTCAGGAACGATAGGGCCGCGTTCGGCCTCCGGACCTTCTCCCTCTATCTCCTGCACGGCTTGATCCCAGTGCTCCTGCTCGCGCCCGGTCGGACGGCCCTCCCGCTCCCAGATCTCGTAGGCACGCCGTTTGATGCGCTCTTCCCTGCTGTCCATGACATTCGATCCTCCGATCTATCAATCTCAATTCCGGACGATATTTTTTGTTCCTCTCTGCCGGCAGAGAGCCGCCGCGGGCGCTGCGTTTCAAACAAGACGCATGTGGATGCGAGCTCAAACCGCTTGGTTATTGCCGTACCGACGTTTTTTCGTGACATGCCGGCGCTGTCGGATTTATGTATCCGACTGTTGATCTGCGCCCTGCACGCCTGGCCTCCACCATCGTCCGATGTGCAGTGCCCTGATCGCCCCGGATCGAAAGACATCACGGGCATTTCGAGACCAAGGTGACGCCCATGCGGGAATTGCCGAAAGACATCGACGCCGATGTAGTGATCGAAATCAGCAAGCTCCTGGACGACAGTCCGCTTTTCGTCCCCGTGCGGGTTCATGAGCTTGCAGCCAGGGTGAGGCAGAAGGTGAAGACAGGTCTGCCGGACCTCTCGATCGAAGAACTGATCGTGGAAATGGCCTCCGTTCGCCAGTTGGCCATGGCGTTCGATCTGCCTGGATCGGAGAATGTGGTGCAGATTCCGATTCGTTATCCGCGCCGCTAAATTCATTGCTCGCTGGGCTGACGCCATGCGCCGTTATCTCTTCTGCCAATCGATCGCACGGCTTACCGTCAAGACGTCGTCGGGAACCTAACGTGCGACTGCGGATTGAGTGCCCGCGAGGGTTCGAATCCAGGTCATTGCGATGCCCCTTAGTCCGGATTGGCAAGATATAGCGGCACGGTTGGTTTTGACCGTGCTTGCCGGCGCGCTGATAGGATTGGATCGCGAAGCGCGCGGTCACGCGGCAGGGCTGCGGACAACCATTCTGGTCGGACTGGCCGCCGCTCTCACAATGTCTCAGGCAAATCTGCTGCTGGGAGTCAGCGGCAAAAATCCCGATTCCTTTGCATCCATGGACGTGTTGCGCTTTCCGCTTGGCGTGCTGACCGGTGTCGGCTTTATCGGCGGCGGCGCCATCCTTCGCCGCGGCAACCTTGTCAGCGGAGTCACAACGGCCGCCACATTATGGGTGATGACGGCGATCGGACTGGCGTTCGGCGGCGGCCAGTACGGTTTGGGGCTGGCTGGGACGGCGCTGACCTTGTTGACACTTCTCGTGCTGAAATGGATCGACGTGCACATTCCGCGCGACCATCACGCCGAACTCGATATCGCCTGGAAGGCGGGAAAGACCGGCGATCTCGGCGAAATCGTCAAGCCGCTCGGTTACCGGGCACGGCTGGTCGGAATGGAGCGGCGCCCGGATCACCACGACCCTGTATTCTCATTTGAAATTGGCTGGACACGACCGGACCGTAGCGGCCCGCCGACGGATTTGCTTTCGCTCTTGGATCAGCACTGCGAGGTCAAAAAATTCAGCCTGGTCAGCGAGCCGGCGCACTGAATGGAATTCCCTGTCGGTTCGAAGAGCGCTCGGCCTTTGTCGTTTTTGGCAGTCACGCCATCTTGGAACAAAGTTTTTTGGTTCAAGTTTACCCAACGAAGGGACGAGCTTTTCCCAGGAGATTTCTCATGAAACATGTTCTCATGACCAGCATGCTGGCGATTGGTCTCGGCTGTGGGGCGGCGATGGCCCAGACGCAACAGCCAGCCGAAAGCCAATCAGGCGCTGACACCAATTGTGCTTCCGGGACGGATAACTGCCAGACCGGTTCGAAGATGGGCGAGCAGGCGCAGGGGAAGGCTAAGGCCAAGGTCCAGACCGACGAGCAAGCCCAGGGCAAGGCTGGTGCCACCACGGATCAGCAGGCGCAGGGCAAAGCCAAGGTCCAGACCGACGAGCAGGCCCAGGGCAAGGCCGGCGCCAACACGGACCAGCAGGCGCAGGGCAAAGCCAAGGTCCAGACCGACGAGCAGGCTCAGGGCAAGGCTGGCGTCACCACGGACGAGCAGGCGCAAGGCAAAGCCAAGGTCCAGACCGATCAGGCCCAGGGCAAAACTCCTGCACAGGATACGACTTCGACCGGCTCGATCAACAATGTTACGGTTGAGCAGAAAACCCAGATCACCCAGGTGATCAGGGAGACGAAGATCGAGCCGGTAGCCAGCGTCGATTTCGACATCTCCATAGGCGTGGAAGTTCCGCGGCACAAAATCAGGCTGCATCGTTTGCCGGCTCGCATCGTCAGAATTGTCCCGGCTTACGAAACTTATGAATATTTCCTGCTTGCCGACGGTCGGATCGTCATCGTCGATCCGGATACGCTCAAGATCGTGCTGATCTTGACCTAACAGTTCCGGCCACTGGCGGTCCGCCCCGCCCATGTCGGGGTGGGCCGAGAGCGCTGGCGAGAATCTCTCTCCTATCGCCCCGGGCACGAAGGACGCCCTCACCATGATGACTCAGCAGCGTGATGGGTGAAAGCCCTATGCACTCTTGCGCTTCGCCGCGATCGACTTCGCCTTGGTGGTGGCCTTGCCACCCTCCTGCGCCAGGCTTTTGCGCAAAATGTCGGCGAGATTGACGACGTTGGTCTTGGGTTTTGGCGCCGGCTTCGGCGGCTTCTTGCCCTCGCGCTTTGCCTCGATCATCGCGATGAGCGCGTTTTCATAGGTGTCTTCGAATTTCGACGGGTCGAATTTGGCGGGTTTCTTGTCGATCAGAAGCTGGGCGATTTCCAGCATCTCCGGATCGACCTTACGGTCCTTCAGGCCTTTGAATACCGACTGCGCCGAGATCATCTCGTTGTGATTGCGCAGCTCGGTCAAAAGCATGCCTTTGCCTTCTGCCTGAATCAACACTTCCCTGCCGCGCTGGTACAGCACCACGCAGGAGCGGGCGGCCACCTTCTTGTGTGCCATTGCATCCCGGATCACAGCATACGCTTCCGCGGATGCGGCATCGGCAGGAACAAGGTAGTAGGGTTTTTCGAGATACCGGGCATCGATGTCATCAATCGGCACGAAGCCGCCAACCTCGAGCGTGTGCTGCGACACCAGCTTGAGCTTCTTGATTTCAGCCGGCTCGATCCGAACGAAGTCGCCTTTTCCGGTCTCATAGCCTTTCAGCTGGTCTTCGGCTTCGACCGTTTCGCCTGTTCCATCGTCAACATAAGCGCTCCTGACCGGCAATCCGTCCTTGCGGTTCAGGATCTTGAAGTGAATTCTTTCGGCCTCGGTGACGGCACCGATGATCTTAACCCCGCATGAAACCGATCCGACCTTCAGGAAGCCTTTCCAGGCAGCACGCGGCGCAACCATAGCAATCCTCACAACTTGCCGATGGATTCTGAACGAGTGGTGCCGCGAATGGTTCCTGGTTTGATTGCGGACAAGCCTGGCGACCCAGCCACGATTTTTCGGAACCGTCCTCACTTCGACAGCGACTTGGGGCTCGGCGCCTCGAGCATCGACGAGTTCCGCCACATCACGGTTGCCCTGCCGCACATGGACGCCTGCTAGTACAACAATTGGAAAATCATGACCGCCGCCGCCAGCGTCATGATGCATGTCGCTACCCAGCCCACCAGACGCATAGCCGTCGGTACAACAGCATTCCCCATCACGTCGCGTCGCGCCGTCATCAGCATCGTCACCACCATTACCGGGACCGCGACCACGCCGTTGACCACCGCACTCCAGTAGAGCGCTTTGATCGGATTGACAGGCGTAAAATCGAGACACGCACCAAGGAACGTCGCCAGCGCGATCGTTGCGTAGAACGCTTTCGCCTTCAGCGGTTCGCGCTCCAGCCCGATCGGCCATTTGCGCGCCTCGCCGAGCGCATAGCCGGCCGACCCGGCAAGGACCGGAATTGCCAGGAGCCCTGTTCCGATGATGCCGAGGGCAAAGATTGTGAAGGCGAACTGGCCGGCGACGGGTTTCAGCGCTTCCGCCGCCTGGCTCGAGGATGTTATGTCGGTGACACCCCCGGCATGCAGTGTGGCGCCTGCGGTTATCATGATGGCAAGCGCCACCAGATTCGAGAATGCCATCCCAACATAAGTATCCAGCCGAATGCGCTTAATGGCGTGGGCTGACTGCCGCGGTGCCTTTTTCAGAGGCTTGCGTCGGGGATTGGCTTTTTCTTCTTCAACCTCCTGCGAGGCTTGCCAGAAGAACAGATAGGGGCTGATGGTCGTTCCGAAAATGGCCACGACCGTGGTCCAGAACTGCGGGTCTGGCGACAATGTCGGGATGAACAATCCGCGCGCGATTTCCGCCCAGGGCACGTGCACGAACAGGATCGTACCGAAATAGGCAAACAGCGAGACCGTCAGCCATTTCAGGATCGAGACGTAGCGGCTGTATTTCAAGAATATCTGAAGAACCACCGATATGCCCGCAAAAAGCGCGACATAGAGCAATTGCGGGCCGCCAATGATAAGCCGCAGCGCATCGGCCATGGCACCAAGGTCGGCGCCGATGTTGATGGTATTGGCGATGAGAAGAAGAAAAACAATCGCCTGCAGCAGCCAGTTTGGATAGTAGATCCGCATGTTGCCGGCGATGCCCCGGCCAGTGGTCCGGCCAATGCGCGCGCTGATTTCCTGAACCACCGACATCAGTGGGTAACTGAATAGCATCGTCCATGTCAGTCCGTAGCCAAATTGCGCACCAGCCTGTGAATAGGTGGCAATGCCGCTCGGATCATCGTCGGAGGCTCCGGTTATCAAGCCCGGCCCGAGGACGGTGAGAAACCGTGATTTGAGTGCCCTCACCCAACCGGAAACATCGGCGTTCAGCGCTCGCTCCTTCGCTGTCGTTTAATCCGGGCATTACAAAGGGCCCGCCGCCCCCTGAGAAGCGACGGGTCGGACATTCGCCTCAGGTGACGCTAGATGCGCCCGAGCACGACCAAGATGATGATAATAAGCAGCACCAGACCAAGACCGCCGCCACCATAGTAGCCGGTGCCGTAGAATGGCCCGCCGCCAAGTCCACTAAAGCCGCCAAGCAATGCAAGAATCAGAATGATGATGAGAATGGTGCCGAGACTCATGACGTTCTCCCGTCTGCAGCTTACCTCCGTTGCGAAACGCAGCGGCGCCCGCCTGCTAAGACTATGAACTCGCCACAAGCCTTCCTGTTCCCGGGCGAGGTCCACTGGTTTTGACACGTCGGTTCTTGACAGTTTCAACATGCCTTGAACAAAGTCACCCCGCGACGCCTGGATAGCCTTGGCCTTTCAACAATCCAGCGAGATGGGCGGTGTTGGACGCAGCCATTTCAATCGCGCCGGAGACCTTCTCCGGTGTTCCCGGCAAGTCGACATAATTGACATCACCCATGGCTTCGCCAACCCAATAGATCCCGCTATTGGCGGGAATGGTGAAGCCAACGTCGTTCAGTGCTTGAAAACATTCGGCGTGGCAGTGATGCGCCCCGTCCTCGTTGCCGACGATGGCCACCAAAGCCACCTTTCCTGCCGCCGGCATGCGCCCTTTGTCGTCGGTCTCCTCCAGAAATGCATCCATTCGCTCCAGAACGCGCTTGGCCACGCTCGAGGGCTGGCCGAGCCAGATTGGCAGCCCGAGCACGAAGATGTCGGCCGCCAGTATCTTCTTCCTGAGTTTCGGCCAATCATCGCCCTTGCCCATATCGGAAAGCACACCTGGCTTGATATCGTGATCGACCGAACGCACGATCTCGCCTTTGACGCCGTACGGCACCAGCGCCGCCAGGACATCGGCAAGCAACCGGTCCGTGGAGGATTTTTCTCTGTCGTTCGAAGCTTTGAGCGAGCAATTGAGGGCGAAGGCCGTAAGTGGCATGTGAGATCTCCTGCATTATCCCAGCCAACTGCAATCGCCGCAGCTCCCACGCGGCGGCGCGTTTATGCAACTTGTTGCGGGATTGCTTGGCATTTAACGCTGAGGGTAAAGGCTTGTTCCGCGGACGGGCCACTCGACCTGGCACGAGAATTCCCAGGTTTTTGCCATCCCTTGCGGAACCAGAAAGCAACCATATCGGTTCTTGAGCAGCCGCTTCGCACTGGGCGGCGAGAAGTGGCTCCCCTCCCACTTCGTCACGGTCCCGCCGGCTCCGAGCCGGCGGGATTTTGAGCAATGACGCCTGCTGGGAACGGGCGGCGACGTCGAGCAACGCGGCTGACCCAATCGGCAACCTATTCGACCGACCGTCGTTTCCCCGGAATTCTTGCGAATGGATACAATGCTCGTCCAGACTCCAGAAGTAAGCGGCGTGCGGTTGGCGGTGTCCGTGGCCGGCGATCCGGCGCGGCCGGCCCTGATCCTTCTCCATGGCTGGCCCCATTCCAGAGAAATCTACGATGGAGTGCTCGACGAACTCGGCAAGCGATACTTCACTTTGGCTTTCGACCTTCCGGAGATTGGCGGGTCGCGAGGTGCCCCGCCATCGGCGGAGAAGAAAGTCCTGGCAGATATCGTGATTTCAGCCGCCGAGGCGATTGGCGCCAGGTCCATGGTGGTTGCCGGCTTCGACGTCGGCGGCATGATCGCCTTCGCCGCCGCGCGCTATTACGGTGACCGCATCGTTGGCGCGGTGCCGATGAATACGGTCATCCCCGGCCTTCATCCATGGGCTGATGTAATCGCAAACCCGGCCATCTGGCACTTTGCGTTCCATGCGGTGCCGGAGTTGCCGGAATTATTGGTGACCGGCCATCAGCGTGCGTATTTCGACTTCTTCTTCGATCTTCTCGCTGGCCGTCATGGTGCCGTGACGAATGAAATGCGGCAGATATTCACTGCGGCCTATTCGAGGCCGGAGGCACTCAAGGCCGGCTTTGACTGGTATCGCGCATTTGAAGCGGATGCCAAGGCCAACGCCGTTCGGGCAAGCATCGAGGTTCCACTTCTCTACATCCGCGGTGACGCTGACTTCGGATCGATCGACGACTATCTCGAAGGTTTGAGGCTATCGGGTGCGAAGAACGTGCGAGGCCATGTGGTCGCCAATTGCGGCGAGTTTCTGCCTATCGAGGCACCGGAGGCATTCGTCAGGGCGGTGGCGGAATTTGCGCCGAGATAGCACACGCAAATGCCGCTCAGCGCCCTGCGGTGCGAAGCGCCGATATGAAAACCAGCAGCAGCGCCAAGGCGTTGAGACCCGCCGCGATGGCATGCGAATATTCCCATTGGCGCCGGAGCAACTCCCAGTTTTCGGGCAGAATGGTCCAATTCCGCGTTGCCCGATTGATCGGATATGTCAGCGTCCAGAAGGCAAACTGCGTGGCGCCGATGCTGAGAAAGGCGACCACGATCAAACCAAACGATCCGCCTGATCGATAAAGCAAAACTGCCAGAGCAGCCGTCGAGAGCAACGCCCCCAGCACCACGATGCCAAACAGGCTCCAGCCATCATAGGCGCGTTGCGCGGCCAGATAACTCGTCCCGTCGAGCTTCATCTTGTTGAACATCGCGAAGAGATGCGCGCCGGCCGGGATGAAAGCCAATGCAACGAAAATGAAGCTGATCACTCTCAGACCATAGATCGGCATATCCGGTCTCCTCTCGAGGAGAACAGCTAGGGCAATCGACATGGTTGGAAAGGTGGTTTGAATTGTGCAGCCAAGCCCGATTTACCCGCAAGCCTGTGAGTACGCAGTGGGTTGCGGAAGTCACGTCGCGCTGTGCACCAGCGTTGAAGAGGAACAGCTGGCGTTCATCGTGAGAGCCCGTCGCAAAGCCCCAGCATTCTGAAAGGCCAGCGTGAGGCACAGGGATCTTAAGCCCGCAATGTCCGCAAGGTGATCGAATAGCGGTGCTCGGCAAGCGGCGGGATGCTGTGCTCCCATTCCGTGCGCGAGGGACCGGTCATGAGATAGGCCGACCGTGGCTCGACGAGGATGGTCTTTCGATCCCATCTGGTGCCGTTCTTTCGCCGGAGGCGGAAACTGCAAGGCGCCAGCAGCGAAACACCCGCCACGTCTTCGAAATGAGGCTTGTCGCGGTGCCAGCCGATGCCAGCGCCAGACTGGTACTCGTTGATCAACACCTGCGCGAAAGCTTCGGCTGGCCGGCTAGCCAAGACCGCGACCTTCTTGCGCAGAGACAACAGAAAATCAGGTATCGGGGGCGCCTCCACGACTTCACGCCGCTCGTAATCGTAGCGCAAGCCAAAACCGACGACGCGTCGGTTTGCCGGATGGCCATGAAAATCAAACGCTTGAAAAGGCAGGCCTTCCAGGTGCCGGGCGAGTTCGGTTTCTTCTTCCGGTGTGATCAAGTCGGGCCGATAGAAGAAACCCTCCGGCAGATCGTCGGTGGCACCGAAGAGATCGGCTTGGCGCGCGGGAGCGGCAGTCTTGGATTTGAGCGACGGCATGGTCCTTAGATGGTGAAGCGAACCTATCCGGCAACCTCCAGATTGTTTCCAACGGCGTTGTCGAAATCTTCCAGAACGGTCGGGCCTCGCTCATCCAGCTTGAGCGAATTTCTGATCGTCTGAAATCTCGCCATGACAATGCCGGCATTCCCGGCGGCAATCGGAAAACTCCGTGTGCTTCAACAGGCGGCACTCCGAGCTCCGTCACCTGCGTTATCCAACGGAACGGAGCGGCCGCAAGACGGTTGAGGTTTTGGCATCGCGTCCTCGGGACCAGAGATCAATGAACATCTTTCCACTGCCGCTCGACATCCGTCCAATGGAGGCGAAGATTGCCGACGCGATCCCCGAAAAAAATGGGCCCTGGCAGTACGAACCCAAATGGGATGGATTTCGCTGCCTGGTATTCAAGAATGGCAATGCCGTGGACTTGCGCGCCAAGTCCGGAAAGCCGCTCGGCCGCTATTTTCCTGAGATCATCGCGGCGGTACGCGACCTCAAGAGTGGGCATTTCGTCATCGACGGCGAGATCGTCATCGAGGTCGATGGCACGCTCTCCTTCGAAGCGTTACAGATGCGTCTTCACCCTGCGCAGAGCAGAATCCGTAGGCTGAGCTTGGAAACGCCCGCCAAGCTGATCCTCTTCGACGTGCTTGCCGAACCCGGCGGTCGGATCATCACGGACAGACCACTTGCCGAGAGGAGGCGGGCGATCGAGGATTTCGTGACCTCCTCGGACAATCCGGATCTTCGTCTGTCGAAGTGCACGCATGACAACGCCACCGCAGCACAGTGGCTAAGGGGAGCCGGACATGGGTCGACCGACGGCATCGTCGCCAAATTGCTCGAGGGTCATTATCTGCCCGGCCAACGTGCAATGGTAAAGGTAAAGCGGCTGCGTAGCGCCGATTGCGTCGTCGGTGGTTTCCGCTACCTCGCTGGCAGTCGTGACGTCGGCTCGCTGCTCCTCGGTCTCTACAATGATGACGGCAAGCTCGACCATGTCGGCTTCACCTCGACCATCGGCAACAATGACAGGGCAGCGCTCACGAGAAGGCTGGAGGGGATGCGGGCTGAGCCTGGGTTCACCGGCAAGGCGCCCGGTGGGCCGAGCCGTTGGAGTACCGAGCGCAGCGGAGAGTGGGAACCGCTGAGACCCGAACTGGTGGTTGAGGTTCGCTTCGATCACGTTACCAGCGACCGGTTCCGCCATGGCACCAAGCTGCTGCGCTGGCGCCCGGACAAGGCACCACGGCAATGTACGTTCGAGCAGATCAAATAGCCTCTCCTGCGTTCGCTCTTTCACGATTTCGGTACCCGGCACATGTCTGCCCATATTCAGCAATCCGCGTGACAGATAGCGGTAGTGGTGAGGCGTGGCAGGAGTGGAACCGGACAATCCCCAGCGGGTTTTGTCCGAGTGACATCGGGTGCCGACATGCCGTCGACTGTGATCCGCGACACGAACTACGACCCCGCGACCAGGATCCTCTCCGTCTGGTTCGTGCCGAGCGGTATCCGCTATGACTATGAGGACGTGGCCCCAGCAACCTACGCCGCTTTCAGAAAGGCCTCATCCAAAGGCCGTTTCTTCAATGAATTCATTCGTGATCGCCACAAATATCACCGCTTTGGGGAACGGCAGGCCGTCGGGAAATGAAGTGCTTAATCACGGGCCGTGCGGGGTCACTGTCCTGACAGCTTCTGCTTGATCTTCTTTATCATGCCGTCGTGAGATTGACCCATGAAACGGTTCTCGATCCCGGCCCATTCAGACATGCGCACGATGTCCTCGAAGCCCGCGAGGTCGACGCTTGCTTCCGGCACCAGCGGCTTGCCTTGCCGCAAATCGTCGAGCGCCTGCTGCAGGGCATGGACAGCACGGAACAAAAGCGTCGTCGGATAAAGGATCATGTCGTAGCCCATTTCATGCAACTCGGCAGGCGATTGCCAGGGCGTCTTGCCGCCGCGCTCCAGAATGCTCGTGGCTAGTGGAACATTTCTGAACGCCTCGCCGACCTGGGTCAGCTCCTCCACGCTGGTCGGCCCCTCGACGTAGACACCGTCGGCGCCGGCGTCGAGATAGCGCTTGCCGCGCTCGATCGCATCGCGCAGCCCGTGCGGCTGCCGCGCATCGGTGCGGGCGAGCAGGAAGAAATCCGGGTCGGTGCGTGCCGCGACGGCGGCGCGAATCTTTTGCTCCATGAATTCCGGCGCAACGACCTCCTTGCCAGCCGTGTGGCCGCAGCGTTTGGGTGGCTTCTGGTCCTCGACGAACAGAGCCGAGGCACCGATCGCCTCGTAGCTCCTGACGGTGCGCGTCACGTTCTTGACGTCGCCATAGCCGTCGTCGCCGTCGATCAGCACCGGCAGGTCGGAAGCCTCGACGATCTCACGTGCCCTGGCATGCTTTTCGCCAAACTGTTCGAGATCGATGTCGGGCACCGCGTGCATGGCCGCGACCATGGCGAACCCGCCGATCTGATAGGCCGGGAATCCGGCGCGCTCGATCAACCGGGCCGTCAGCGCGTCGCCCGCCGACGGCAACACCAGCGGCGCGTTATGATCAATCATCGATCTCCAGGATAGACGCCGGACCATTTTCGAACCTCCCGTCGGAAACGCGAGCGATAGATCGAGGTTCCAGGCGCTTTCGAGAGAGTGTTTGGCCCGACATTGTGACAACGCCGAAGCTGACACGGTCAAAGCGCCGATTTCGTGAGGCTCGCACGTGCCGAGGGAGGCAAAGGGCGGCGATTCACCTCAGCGGAAGATCTTGCGGATTTACCGGAAGCGCTCGCGGGTACCGATCCGGCCGGTGGTTTGCATCTGTTTTGAGATCACGATCATGGGCGTCGAGACGCCGGCTGGCACTTGCAACGATATCCCGGTTGCAAGTCGCGCCGGTTCAGCGCAATTCGTCCGAACCGTCAGCGACACCCACGCGATGCCGATAGACCATTTCCCATCCCTTCCAGCCTGTAAACAGCAGGATGAGAACCACTATCAGCGAGAGGATCAGGCCGGTGGGAACCACAGCCGCCTCCCCATGTTCGTATCGGGAGTACCAGTTGTAAAGTTCGATCAGGACGACGAGTATATTTCCCCCTGCATGAAGCCATGCCGTTGTGAGATTGCGAATCTGAACATCGCCCAGAACGTCGGTCAAGCCGGCAAGAGCGGCCAGGGCCGCCATTATCAGGCCCGCTCCGAGAAGCCACAGTGAACCGGTGACCCATCCCGGATTGCCTGTTCGCCAGAAGATCAAGTCGCAAACGAAGGTAGCAACAAAAAAAGCGATAGGGAATGGAATCAACATGGGATGAATTGGATGGCCGGCGACGCTGGCTGTGCTGTGCGGGTTGTGGGTCATCGTGATGCCTCCAACAAATGTGGCGCGTGTTCGCGTCCACGTCGGATTGCGGTCAAACCCCGCTGTGCCATTGGAGGCAAATAGCCTCAAAACCTTGGTAAAACGCTGGTTCCGATGGAATGTTCCATAACCTTGCTCGGACAATGCTGCGAACGGAAGCCGCAGCGCCGATCATCCAAGACCGGGGATCGCCCTCGTCTTGCCGCTTATATGCGCGCCCAGTGTCAGCGCCTGCGGGAAACTCCGGACAGCCGCGCCCATTGATGCAGCGCCACCGGGCCCAAGGGCCAATCGGGCGATGGCTGCGGCCGCGTGGACACGCGTCGAAAACAGGCCTCTCCAGGCCGCCTGGTAGCGTCTGCCGGCAGCTTCGCGGCCCGCCCGGCCGCTTGACGCGCCGGCGAGTTCGGCGGCCAGCAGCCAGCTGGACTGAAGTGCCATCGAGATGCCTTCGGCGATGATTGGATGAGACTCCCCGGCGGCATTACCGACGCGGAAGATATCCTTTTCATAGCAGGCGCGGATGCCCGGCCGGATCGGGCCGGCTGCAAGCCACGGACCGTCGAGGCGAGCCCCCTCAAGAGCATCGCTCACACCTCGGCAAGAGGCCATGAGATGGCGAAAGACCGCGTCGGCGGCCGACGGATGGCCATCCTGGCTAGGGTCATCAGGTTCGGAGCCAAGGGGCCTGCGCAGCCGCGCGAGCATGTCACGCCTTAGGCAGCATGAGATCGACAGCCGGCCATGATCGGCCAAGACCATGCCGCCATAGCCGCCGGGAAATATCAGCAGAGGCATCAGATCAGGCGCGAGTGACGACCCGGTGAAGTGCGCCTTGAAGCCGAGCAGGTCCGACGCGTGGTTGGCCTTTTCGAGCTGGCTTGGCAGCGGTCCCGGTTCCCAGGAACCATGCGCGGCGACGACTACCGGAGCCCGCAAGACTGTCGTTTCGTCCCCGGAATTCTCGTCTTTTGCCTGAATTCGCACCGCTTGCATGTCGCCATCCTGATCAATGGCGACAGCGCGGCAAGGCTGGAAGATTTCCGCGCCTGCCGATCGCGCCGCTTGCAGCAGCAGATGGTCCAGCATGTCCCGGCCCAACGCCCGGCCAAAGGCGTCTTCTACAGGAGGCCCATATTTTGCACCCGGCATCGGCGCCTCGATGCAAGTCGCGCCGGAAAAGAAGCCGACGCGGCGGATTTCGGGGCCGGCATTGGCGCGCCAGGCGTTGCCGACCTCCAGCCGGTCGAGAAGCGCTAGATTGCTTGCCGAGATGTATTCGCCACACACCTTGCGACGCGGGAACATTCTCTTTTCCACGACCGCCACGGTCCACCCGCGCCGGGCCAGCAGCAACGCCAGCGAAGTGCCTGCCGGGCCGGCCCCGATGACAATCGCATCGTGGGTGGATGGTCGTCTCATGATCATCTCGATCGCGCACTGGCATTGGCACCGGCGCCAACGAAGACGTGCGAGAAGGGACCCGCACGCCGCTCCTCAAGTGGCCTGCCGCCGGCCGCAAGCCAGAGGTCGGAAAGTTCTTTGCCACGAAAGCCAGCGCGCACGCTCTGAGCCGCGTCATGTCGCGTGACGTCGTTGGCGCCGATCGCCGGGAGGAGACGGGTCGCGGCCAGCGCGAACCTTGCCCTCAGCGGTTCCGTCGCCAGGAGCAGCGGGGCTTTCGACGCCAGCAGTGAAAACAGACGCACGAGTTCGGTGTCATCGAAATGATGCAGGAACAGATTGACGGTGATCGCGTCGAACCGCTCGCCCCCGGTCCCTTCCGCCCAGTCGAAGACGTCAGCGGTGATGACTTCGGTGCTCCATCCCAGCCTGTTGAATTCGGCGAGGATTCCGGTACTGGCAAGGCCGACGCGGTCGAGCAAGGTCAGCTCTACCTCGGGCCAGTGCCGTGCCAATCGCCTTCCGAGCTTGAGCATGAAGGTGCCGTCGCCGGCGCCGATCTCCAATATGCGGTGCGGCGGTCTTGGCAGGAATTTCCTGAGCAAAGACGCCATGATCGGCGCCTGAAACATCAACGCGTTGATCCATCGGAGGTCGCGGCGCGAGGCGAGCGCCCGCGGATCGTCGGCCGCAAGCCCGTCAAGGATTTCCGGGACGAGGCTGCGGTGACTGAGCGCGTTCATGACACGGTTCGAAAAAGCATGGTTTCGGCCGTTAGTCCGGGTCCGAACGACATACCGCAGCCGAGCAGTCCGGATGGAGCCTTCAGCATTTCTTCCATCACGAACATGACCGTCGCCGACGACATGTTGCCGTATCGGCGCAGCACCTCGCGCGATGGCGTGAGCGTGGCGGGCGCAAGTTTCAGCGCCCTCTCGACGGCATCGAGGACCGAGCGTCCGCCGGGGTGCACGGCCCAGAGGTCGATCGCGTCCGGTGGCCGGTCGCCGAGAAAGGCGTCCTGGTTGCTTCGCAACACGTCTTGGATCGCCGTCGGCACCTGGCCGGAGAGAACCATGTCGAAGCCGTGGTCGCGAATATCCCATCTCATCAGGTCGCGCCGCTCATCCGCGACCATGCAATGAAAGCTGTCGAGTTCAATGCCGGGCGGCTCGGCGGTGACAAGAGTTGCCGCGCAGCCATCGCCCCAGAGGCAGAAGGACAGCAGCTTTTCCAGTTCGGGGCTTTCCCTGAGATGCAAGGTGCAGAGTTCGATATTGACCAGCAAGACCCTGGCCCGTGGATCTGACCTGACGATATGGCGGGCAAGCTTGAGGCCGTTGATCGCTGCGTAGCAGCCCATGAACCCGATCATCGTGCGTTCGATGCCGTCCGGCAGGCCGCAGCGTTTGACCAGATCCAAGTCGATGCCGGGCGCGGAAAATCCGGTGCAGGTGGTGACGATGAGATGGGTGATGCGCGACGTCTCGTCGCCAAGATGCAGCCCGTCGACGGCCTTTTGCGCCAGCACTGGAGCGGCTTCGCCAAACATCGCCATTCTCGCGGCTGTTCCTGGAAACGCGCCGCGAGTGAAGGTTCCGCTGAGGTCGGCGGACGGCCCTTCGGGGTCGAGAGCAGGTGGAAAGCAGGAATAGCGGTTCTCGATGCCGGCGAGGCCGGCCATGCGTTCAAATATCCTGCGGTGATTGGCGGCGAGCATGGAGGCCGCGAACCGCAGATAGAACCGGTGAACCTCGTGTTCAGGTACCGCTGTCGCAATCCGGTTGATATAGGCGTTAGCGGGCATTTCCGTCTCCCAGGGCGCCGCGCGCTGCATGGCGCGGATGCCCGAGTGATCTTTGCTGAATGGCGCCAGCGTTAAGGCGCCTGGTTTGAGCGTTGCCTGTTCCATGAACGCTTCATGAAGCCAGTTTCGTCCCGGGCGGCCGCACTGCCAACGGACACCATATTGGTCCCGCAATCGGGAACCGCGCGCTTCCATGTCGGTGTCGCGGCTGGCGAACGCTACTGCGGCCGCGTATCGCCAGCGTCCGCCATCTCGTCCTTGAAGTTAACTTTCGTGCCCTGCTGCACCATGGCAGCGAGGTCTTCGGCATCCCAGTTGGTCAGGCGGATACAGCCATGCGAGAAGGTCTTGCCGATCTTGCCGGGTTCGGGCGTGCCGTGAATGCCGTAGCTTTCGACTGAGAGGTCGATCCAGACCGATCCCACGGGATTGTTGGGGCCCGCCGCGATGGTGAAGGGCCGCTTGGTCTTCACTCCCTTGAAGGCGAAGTCCGGATCGTAATGATAGGTGGGGTTGTGCACCACGCGTTTGACTTCCGCCGTGCCGCTCGGCGCCGGCTTTTCGTCGCTGCCGATCGAGGCGGGGTAGACTGCGAGCCATTTGCCGGAAGCATCGAGCACGCGCACCGAACGGTCGCCCTTGTCGATCTCGATACCGGCAACGGCGACAGGAGGATCGCCCCGGCCAACATCTGGGACCACCAACATCGTGCCGGGCTTCCTGAAGCCGATGCCCGGATTGAGTTCTCTGAGCAATTGTTCGCTGATATGGAAGCGCTCCGCCAGCTTCTCCACCGCGTTGTGATAGCCGAGCCGCCGCAGGTGGGCCATCTTCTCCATGCGAGCCGGAATACGCTTGGTGAAGGGTCCGCGTACATCCTTGGGCGTTACCTCATAGGGTACCAGGACCGGGCCGGCGGAATTTGCCACGAGCTTGTCCCAGGTCTCCCGGGTGAGCTTGCCGTCGGCCCGGAATCCGTTCGCGGTCTGAAAGGCGCTAACCGCCTTAGCGAAATTCTCTGACAGACGGCCGTCGATCAGGCCCGGCGAGAAACGGGCGCGATCCAGGAGAATCTGCGCCTTCAGGACTGTCGGATCGATGCCCTTTGGCTCGCCGGCAGCGAATTGGGCCTGATTGACAGTGATTGAGTCCAGCTTGGCCGCCTCCGTCCCTCCGCATGCGAGGACGAGCGCCGCCACGACGACAAGAAGGAGCCTGATCATCAATGTCACTCCCTGCACTGCAAACAGAAATCTGGACTGCAACAGAACTCTGCTTCTATGACGCGGCACGCCCTATCTGGTTCCCTTTGCTGACACATCCATGATCGCCGAAAGGGGCGACGCTTAAGGCGCCCGCGGGTGTTGGCAGCCTTCTCACGGCCAGCCAAGGACCTCGTGCGAAAGCACGGCAGGGATAGTCCCAAGGTGAGCAGAAGCCGGCTCGCTGGCCTTAAGTTGCGGACCCGGCCTGCATTACCGCGCGGCTATGGTGCGCGATGACGCTTTCCTCGTCTGTCGCAATCACACGCACTTCCACCTTGCTGTCCGGACGACTGACGATTTCGGCGTGGGCGTCATTGGCCGGCTCGTCGAGCGCCAGGCCGAGCCACGTCAATTTTTCGCAGATCTTCTTGCGGATGGACGATGACCGTTCGCCGATACCGGCGGTGAACACGAGGCATTCGAGACCATCCATGGTGTTTGCGAGCGCTGCTGCTTCCCTCGCGGCGCGGAAGGCGAAAACCTCGATCGCCTCGCGGGCGCGAGGGTCGCTGCTTGCCTCCAGCGTGCGCATGTCGCCCGAAATGCCGGACACCCCGAGCAGTCCGGATTTCTCGTAGAGCATCGTCTGCAGCTCGTCCGCCGCCATGCCTCTTTCCAGCAGGAAGTACAACAGCACGCCGGGATCGATGGCGCCGCAACGCGTGCCCATGACAAGTCCATCCAGTGCCGAAAAGCCCATCGTCGTATCGACGCTTTTGCCCTCGCGCAGAGCGCAAAGGCTTGCCCCGTTGCCGAGATGAGCGACGATTGTCCGTTTTGCCGCGAGCGCGGGCGATATCTCGCTCAGCCGCTCAGCAATATATTCGTAGGAGAGGCCATGAAATCCGTAGCGTCGCAGTCCCTCCCGTTCATATTTTTGCGGCAGGGCAAAGCGCCGCACGAGCGGATCGATCGTCTGGTGGAATGCGGTATCGAAACATCCGATCTGTGGCAGATCCGGTTGCAATGCAGCTATCGCGCGAACTGGCGCGAGACTGCGAGGCTGATGCAAAGGCGCGAGTGCGGTCAGCCTGTCCAGGGCCTCAATGGTAGTGGGCGTCAGTCGGACAGGTTTGCTGAACTCGTTTCCCCCATGCACGATACGGTGGCCGGTGCAGATCAGTTTTCTTCCACCAAGTTCGCGCTGCACCAAACTCAGTATTTCGCCGATACCCGCGCCATGCGGATCGTCCGCAGTGAACTGCCTATCACACTGCACTGTTCCATCGGCCGCTTTTGCTGTGAGTCTGGGCGTGTCGCCCAGATCCAGAGTGCCGCGCGAAACGAGCTGCTGGCCATTCGGCGAGCCAAGATCGTATAGCGCGAACTTGACGCTGGACGAGCCGGCATTCAACGCCAGGATCGACTGACTCATCGACCGGCCTTTGCCCCGTTCGCAGCCGGCCAACTCCATTTCCGGATCTCGGGCATGTCTTCGCCGTGCTCGCGGACATAGGCCTTGTGCTTGGCCAGTCGATCGTGAAGTTCGCCGGCGAGGCCTTCCGCCCTTTCGGCCAGGCCCGGCACGCGTGCGATCGCGGCAAGTGCGAGATGGTAGCGATCGAGTTCGTTGAGCACCACCATGTCGAACGGCGTCGTCGTGGTGCCCTCCTCACGAAAGCCGTGCACATGCATGTTGTCATGATTGGCACGACGGTAGGTCAAGCGATGGATGAGATAGGGATAGCCGTGATAGGCGAAGATCACCGGCCTTGTCTTCGTGAACAGCGCATCGAAAGCCTGGTCGGTGAGCCCATGCGGGTGTTCGGTGTTCGACTGCAATGTCATCAGGTCGACGACGTTGACGACGCGGATTTTCAGATCGGGGATTGCAGAGCGAAGAATGTCCGTCGCAGCCAGCGTTTCCAGCGTCGGAACGTCGCCGGCACAAGCCAGCACGACATCCGGCTCCTCGCCTTTTGAAACCGTGCCGGCCCATTCCCAGATGCCCGCGCCGGCCTTGCAGTGCGCCTCAGCGTCCTCGATAGACAGCCATTGCGGTGTCGGCTGCTTGCCGGCGGTGATGACGTTGATGCGGTTGTAGGTTCTCAGGCAATGGTCGGTGATCCACAGCAGCGTGTTGGCATCCGGCGGGAAATAGAGCCTGACCGTGTCGGCCTTCTTGTTGGCGACAAAGTCGGCAAAGCCCGGGTCCTGATGACTGAAGCCATTGTGATCCTGGCGCCAGACATGAGAGGTCAGCAGGTAATTGAGCGAGGCGATCGGCTTGCGCCAGGCAAGCTCGCCGGAGGTTTTCAACCATTTCGCATGCTGGTTGACCATAGAGTCGACGATGTGAATGAACGCCTCGTAGCATGAGAACAGACCGTGGCGGCCGGTAAGCAGATAGCCTTCCAGCCAACCCTGGCAGAGATGCTCGCTCAGCACTTCCATGACACGGCCGTCGCGGGAAAGATGGACGTCGTAGGGCTCGATACGTTCCATCCAGATCCGATCCGTGACCTCGAACACATCGTCTAGGCGATTGGAAGACGTCTCGTCCGGTCCCATCAGCCGGAAATTCCGCGCTTTGGCGTTAAGGCGAAAGACCTCGCGAAGATAGCCGCCACAAATCCGTGTCGCTTCGGCAATGACGCCTCCGGGCCGAGGCACTTCGAGCGCCAGGCTTTTCCAGTCCGGCAGCGCCAGGTCGCGCTTCAACAACCCGCCATTCGCATACGGAGTTGCGCCCATGCGCCTTGTTCCAGTTGGGGCAAGTGCCGCGAGTTCCGGCAGCAGATGTCCAGCTTTATCGAACAGTTTCTCCGGTTCGTAGCTTCGCATCCAGGTTTCGAGGATCTTGCGGTGCTCGTCATTGCCGCGGGCGTTCGATACCGGCACTTGGTGCGAGCGCCAGAAACCCTCGACTTTTTCGCCATCGACCTCTTTCGGTCCAGTCCAGCCCTTGGGGCTGCGCAGGACGATCATCGGCCAACGCGGACGTTCGCCACGCCATCCCGGACCTCGCGCCTGTTCCTGAATGGAACGGATCTGATCGAGCACCTTGTCGAGCGTTTTGGCCATCGCCTGGTGCATGGCAACCGGCTCATGGCCTTCGACAAAGAACGGTTCGTAGCCGTAGCCGGTGAAGAGGTTGCGCAACTCCTGGTCATCCATGCGGCCGAGGATCGTCGGGTTGGCGATCTTGTAGCCGTTGAGATGAAGGATTGGCAGCACCGCGCCGTCCAAGGCTGGGTTCAGGAATTTGTTGGAATGCCATGCCGCCGCGAGCGGACCGGTTTCGGCCTCGCCGTCGCCAACCACGCAGGCAACCACCAGATCCGGATTGTCGAACGCCGCGCCGAAAGCATGGACCAGGGCATATCCGAGTTCGCCGCCCTCATGAATGGAGCCGGGCGTTTCGGGCGCCACATGACTTGGCACCCCGCCTGGAAAGGAAAATTGCCGGAACAGTTTTCTCAGGCCGTCTTCGCCATGGCCGATATCTGGGTAGATCTCGCCATAGGTGCCCTCGAGCCAGGTATTGGCGACCATTGCCGGACCGCCATGCCCAGGACCGCAGACAAACAGCACATCGAGATCACGCTCGCGGATAATCCGGTTCAGATGCAGGTAGAGGAAATTGAGGCCCGGCGTCGTACCCCAATGGCCGAGCAGCCGCGGCTTGACGTGCTCGGCTTTCAAGGGTTCGCGCAGCAGCGGATTGTCGAGCAGATAGATCTGGCCAACCGAGATGTAATTCGCGGCGCTCCAGTAGCGGTTCATGAGATCGATCCGTTCGAGGCTGATCACCTGCGTCGTGGCGGCCTTGTCGTTCATCGCCCAGTCTCCAGCATCGGTTTCCCCCAGCATCGGCTCGCTGGAGATAACTGGAGCGACTTCGCGCCTGAGCAAGCCCAAATTGGCAATGGCGTTCGAAGCAATGTCCAGGCGCCGCTTGGGCAAACAGGAACCGTCAGCGTCTCGAACCGGGTCCATGGACTTGTCATGCAATACAGAAGGAACTTTGGGGCCCTCCAGCGGTTAGAGGCATGAACCGGGAGAGAGCCGCTGAAGGCAGAGGACGTGGCTCACCGGCTGGTGTCAAAGGATATCCTTGAACAATCGCGGACAAGCGGCCGCCAAGGGAGCTGAAAATGCTCGATCTTCCCAGTGCTCGCGACCGGATGGTCAATGTTCATATCGCCCGGCGTGGCATCCACAATCGCGAGATCCTGCAGGCCATGCGGGAAGTTCCGCGCGAGGCTTTCGTCGACCCCGGCTTCGAAGAATTCGCTTATGAAGACGGACCCCTGCCCATCGCTGATGGACAGACGATATCGCAACCCTACATCGTCGCGCTCATGATCGAGCTGGCGGATGTCAAGGCTGGTGACCACGTACTGGAGATTGGCACCGGCTCGGGCTATGCGGCGGCCGTAATGAGCCGGATCGTCGAACAGGTCTACACGATCGAGCGTCATCCCGGATTGGCCGAAACCGCGAAGCGTCGGTTTGAGAGACTTGGCTACGAGAACATCGAGGTCAGGACCGGTGACGGCACCAAGGGCTGGCCGGAGGCAGCGCCCTACGACGCCATCGTGGTGACGGCCAGCGGACCCGGCGCGCCGCTCGCCCTGCAGGAACAACTCGATGTCGGCGGCAGGCTTGTCATTCCGGTCGGTGACGATCTGGATTCGCAACGCCTGCTCAAGGTCACCCGAACGGGTGCTGCAACCTACAGCGAGGAGGATTTTGGCGGCGTGCGGTTCGTCCCTCTCATCGGCGAGCAAGGCTGGCCCGAGAGCGGCGAAATCGTCGAGGTCGGTCGTCCGCTCCGGCATCCGCATCCTGCCAGTGTGCCCGATATGATCGCAATGGCGGCCGAGCCGCTTCCGGATTTCGACGACCCCGCCTTCGGCGAATTGTTCGATAGGTTCGCCGACCGGCGCGTCGTTCTGCTTGGTGAAGCAAGCCATGGCACGTCGGAGTTCTACAAGGCACGCGCGGCGATCACCCGCAGGCTCGTCGAGAAGCACGGTTTCACGATCGTTGCGGTCGAAGCCGATTGGCCCGACGCCGCGGCTATCGACCGCTATGTTCGTCATCGCGAGCCACGAGCCGGTATCGGCGCGCCATTCCAGCGGTTCCCGACCTGGATGTGGCGCAACACCGATGTCTCGGCCTTCACCAGTTGGATGCGCGACCACAACGAGAAGCTCGAGCCATCCAGGCAAGCAGGGTTCTACGGCCTCGACATCTACAATATGAGCGGGTCCATAGCTGCGGTTCTCGAATATCTTGACCGGGTTGATCCTCAGGCAGCAAAGATCGCGCGCGAGCGCTATGGCTGCCTGACCCCATGGCAAAACGAACCGTCCACCTACGGCCGCGCGGCGCTGACCTCGGGCTACCGTGAATGCGAGCAGGCGGTTCTCGAGCAATGTCGAGACCTGCTCGCCAGGCAACTGGACTATGCCCGACGGGACGGCAGCGACTTTCTCGATGCCGCTCAGAACGCCCGGTTGATAGCCTCCGCCGAACGTTATTACCGGATCATGTACTATGGCGGCGCGGAATCCTGGAACCTGCGTGACACGCATATGTTCGAAACGCTGGAACATCTGCTGGACGCCAACGGACCGAATTCCAAGGCGGTTGTCTGGGCGCACAATTCGCATATCGGAGATGCCCGTTATACAGAAATGGGCGTTGTCCGGGACGAACTGAATATCGGCCAGCTTTGCCGGCAACGGTTCGGCGACAGGGCAGCCCTGATCGGTTTGGGCACGCATTCCGGCACCGTGGCCGCCGCCTCCGACTGGGACGGCGAGATGAAGGTGAAGCAGGTACGGCCCTCACACGCCGACAGCTACGAGCGGCTTTGCCATGACTGCCGCATTCCGCGTTTTCTGCTCGACCTGAAGCGCGACGAGATGCTGCGCGAGCGGCTCCTGGAACGCAGGCTGGAACGCTTCATCGGGGTGATCTACCGGCCGGAAACCGAACTTCGCAGCCACTATGCCGACGTTTCCCTACCCCAGCAATTCGACGCCTTCGTGTGGTTCGACAAAACCACAGCGGTAACTCCGCTTGGTCCGGAGCATGCAAGAGCTGGTGTTCCCGACACCTATCCGTTCGGACTTTAGCGGTCGGCGAGCGGCGAATGGCTGGGAACATTTCGGCCGGCCTTGGGTTTTGAAACCGAACCCCTCGAAGGAGTTGTCTCATGAGCACGAGCAGACATCCAAAGTGGAAAAAGCCGAGCGATGCCGACCTGGTGAACAATCCGGGCATCGGAACCTCCAAGGGCACGATCAAGGAAGGCGACGAACTCGACCTTGAAGGCGAGAACACGATCGAAGGTGACGTCGAGAACGACACGACGGCGGCCGGCGGAATCAATCCAAGGCAGAAAATGCGGACGAACAAGTAGCCCCCCGAATTGCACGAAAAAGGAGGCTGTCGATGGCCGGAAACAAAACCCACGAGCAAAGCCTTCGCGTAATCGAAAAACGCGAGAATACGAAGAATGCCGGCAAGGACTTCGACGCGAAGACGGAGCTTGGAAAGACCGACGCTGAGCGTGCAGCCTTGCGGCAGGACAACCTCAGACCCAAGCTGAGGGATATTGCCGACCCCGATGATCGGAACATCATCCGCGGAGAGAACCAGGAAAGCTCTCACAACAAGCGTCGGCGAGGTCGTTGAGGTCGGCCCCGTGCGCCGATATCCGCGTAGCAACTGTCTTCCGAAGGAGCAACTCATGCCACTCACGCTCAGCAGTTCCGCCTTTGCCGAAGGCGCAAAAATCCCCGAAAGATATGCGCGGGACGGCAAGAACGTGTCTCCGCCGCTGAAGTGGTCGGGGGCACCTGATGATACAAGGAGCTTCGTTCTGGTCGTTCAGGATCCGGATGCGCCGAGCGGAACGTTTGGCCATTGGGCGGTGTTCAACATGTCCCCGGACACCCAGGAACTTCCCGAGGCGGCAAGCGGCAAGCCGGGTCCGCAGGCCCTCAGGCAGGCGACGAACGATTTTGGCAACGCCTATTATGACGGCCCTCAACCACCGGTCGGTCACGGCGTCCATCACTATCATTTCCGGCTGGCCGCGCTCGACACGCCAAACCTTGCTATTCCGGCAAGCGCCGGCATCCAGCGTATCTGGCAGGAAGCGCAAAAACATCTGCTCGAGCAGGCAGAACTCGTCGGAACATACGAACGGATTTGATGAGTTGCATCCAGCCGGTGGTTGGTTGTCGCGGCCGGCGGGCCATTGTTGCCGGTTATATTGATGCCCTATGTCGTGTTAACACGCCTCCGCCCTGCCCCCACCGAACGCAGGGAACGTGATCGCGCTGCCGACCCGCCGTATCGCCAGGACAGGCGCTGATCCGGAAATGGGGCGGTCGGGAATCGCATAGCCGCGGGCGCCACGATCCCCAACTCTCGGTCAGTGCATGATCCTTTGCCTCAACCACGCGAGAAACCTGTTCCCGCCAATCGTTGCGCGAACCCGGGCGGCGGCCCACCGTGCTTTCATGGTAGCGCCTACGTGACAATCGCAGACGATGTCGTGAAGTTGCCAGTCATTCAGTTCGAAGAAGCGCTTGGCCTCGCCATAGGTGTCATCCCTTAGGCCCGATGCGCGCAGCACCGCGTCCTCGAAGGCAACAGCAATCGCCGACCCCTCGCCACGCACCGTGGCTCGTGCTTCCGGATGCAAATGCTCGGTGCCGGAAAACGCTGCGAGGCATCGCTCGGGATTCTGCTCGAGAAGTTCCGCCCAACGCTCGATGCGCTGGTTTCGTGTCATTGCCGAATATTCAGCCGAGGATCCAATAACGGCGACGGCCTGCAGTTGGTCGAGTGTCTGGTATTTCATGGTCGGCTCCTGTTTCAAAGGAAGATGCGCCCACGCCTTCAAAGGAATTATCGCGCGGCGATGCTCCGACAAGAGCGGAAGCCCGACAGAATTCGTCACCGCCAAGTTCAACCGGCTGGATCGTAAACACGCCGGCCGCGTTCATGGAAAAGAGGGGTTATCACCAGCCACGGATCCAGAATCAGGTTCTGCCAATGCTCGTCCAGCCGATCGACTATTTTCTTGTTGCCTGGTTCGCTCTTGCCGCTGCCTCGACGCTCTATGTCGGCATAGATCAGTACCGCAACAATCCCGAACCGGTTGTGATGAAATGGGGGTTCATTCTCGTAACCCTCTACATGGGCCCACTCGGCCTGCTGCTGTATGTGCTGGCCGACAAGGAGCCGCGACTAGGCGAGCACGAGGACTTCACCAGGCCGCTGTGGAAGCAAGGCGTCGGCTCGACCATCCACTGCGTTGCCGGAGATGCTACAGGCATCATCCTCGCCGCCGTCGTCACGGCGACGCTCGGTCTTCCTATGTGGCTCGACCTCATTGTCGAATATGTTTCCGGCTTCGCCTTCGGTCTGTTCATCTTTCAGTCGCTGTTCATGAAGTCGATGATGGGCGGCACCTATTGGCGGAACGTGCGCAAAAGCTTCCTGCCCGAGTTCATCTCGATGAACTTCATGATGGCAGGTATGGCGCCTGTCATGAGCTTCCTGATGATGGGGCGCGACATGCGCGCGATGGAGCCGACGGAACTTCTGTTCTGGGGCGTGATGTCGATCGGTGTCATCGCCGGCTTCACACTCGCCTATCCCGCCAATGTCTGGCTGGTGGCACGCGGATTGAAACATGGGCTGATGACGCTGCGCCCCCGGACGGCCAACGCGAACAGTCGGCAGCCGCCTGCTCACCGACAGCATGCAACGCGAATGCATCATACCGATGCCAGCCAGGAACAGAGGCGCGGCAGCACCGCCCACAAGGCAGAAGGCAGCGTTGGCCATCAGATGCAAACGGACGCCACGACGCCGCAGGTCTCGGCACTCGGCATCGTATCCGTGATTGCGCTGGCGATCGGCATGGCCGCGCCGGCGAACTGGCTGAACCTGACGCTGTCGGCCCGTGATGTCGGCGGGGTGATCATGCCGCAAGGCATGATCATGGGCCGCGATACGCCGGCGGAAGCCATGCGCGATATGGCGGCAGCCGATCCGCGCCGGGTGACGGCTTCCTATGATCTGTCCGCCAAGGGCGACCAGGAATTGCCGTTCCGCCTGGAGAACGGCGTCAAGGTGTTCGAACTCAGACCGTCGGTGATCCGCTGGCACATATTGCCCAACGTGGCGGTCGATGCCTATGCCTATAACGGCCAGATTCCCGGGCCGCGCATCCACATCCGCCAAGGCGACAAGGTTCGCATCAATGTCACCAACGACCTGCCGGAGGAAACGACGGTGCATTGGCACGGCATGATCCTGCCAAACCAGATGGACGGACCCGCCGAGATTACCCAAGCGCCGATCGAGCCCGGACAATCCTACTCCTATGAGTTCACCGCTACCCAACACGGGACCTATTTCTATCATCCGCACGCCAAGCCCGACCGCACCCAGGCGCTCGGCCTCTACGGCGCGCTGATCATCGACCCCGTCGATCCCGCCGACGAGGTCCAGGCCGACCACGACTATCTGATCGAGCTTCAGGAATGGCTGGTGCGCGGCGGCCTGACCTATCCGTCGATGCCGATGGAAGGCGGCATGCCGAACTTCTTCACCATCAACGGCAAAGCGTATCCTTCAACCGATACGATCCATATGAAGCTCGGCGAGACGCTGAAGGTGCGTTTCATCGGCACCAACAATGGCTTTATCCATCCGATGCATATCCATGGCGGCCCCTTCGAGGTCGTCGCCCGTGACGGCGAGACACTTTCCCCGTCGGCGCGCTTCCTGGCCGATACGATCAATGTTGGGCCGGGGCAGCGCTATGACGTCGTCTGGAAGGCACAGCGGCCCGGCAAGTGGCTGATCCACTGCCACATTCCGCATCACACGACGAACAACAATGTCGAGGAAAAGGGCGGCGGCGGGTTGATGGTCATCATTGATGTCAGCTAACCGACACGAGACCATGGCCGAACAAGTGCGCTCGCGTCCTACTTCTTGATAATGTTCCCGTCGCGCAGGTCGAATGCTTCGGTGCCGCGAGCCTGGCGGTAGAAATCGTCCTGCAATTCACCCCATTCGCCGAGGAAGGCACCGCACTTGCTGCAATGGATTGGCGTCGACTCCTTGGCGTTGTCGGGAATGTCCATCTGGATCGTCCCGCAAGCCTTGCAATCGAGTTTGTCGTCCAGTCGGCGTCCCATTTCCCAATGATCGCGCATTTTCACACAGGAGCCAATTGTCGTTTTCGTACGAAGCGGCGCCGGCCAGCCGATAAGGGCAACAGCTGAAATTGCCCCAACACGGCCGACCCACGGAACCATCGCCCGGTATAACGGTTGTGTCTGCATCGTCCTGGGAGACATGCAAGGAACGATTATGCGAATGTTGACGATAGTTGCCGCGCTTTCCGGTGCGGTCATCACGCAACCTCTCTACGGGCAAACCATCGATCCGCAGGCCCCACAGATAACACCGCTGGAGCCCCTGCCGGACCAGATACCGCCCCAGCAAGGGGCTCCTGACGAGAATTTCACCAACGTCGCCATCGTTGCCGTCGAGGATCTACCTGCGGAAATCAAGGCACAGGCGGAAGCCATGATTACCCAGACCAGTGCGCAAGATCTGCTGCGTCTGCAGAATTCCATCGATGCATCGCCTCAGGCAACATTGGCGCTGAGGGCGAACGGGCTCAACTCGTCACAGGTCGTGGCCGCCAACATCGATGGCGATGGCACGCTGACGCTGATCATCCAAACGACAACTTGATCGGCCACCCGAACCATACGGCTACGCCGTAAGCAACGAAACGCAGATGTCGCGGAGAGCCGCCATGGCCGAAGCCGCTGTTCGCAACTTCACCATCAATTTCGGACCGCAGCATCCGTCGGCTCACGGGGTCCTGCGGTTGGTACTGGAACTGGATGGCGAGATCGTCGACCGTGCCGATCCGCATATCGGCCTACTCCATCGCGGCACGGAAAAGCTCATAGAATACAAGAACTATCTGCAGGCCCTGCCCTATTTCGACCGGCTAGACTACGTCGCACCGATGAATCAGGAGCATGCCTTCTGCCTCGCCGCCGAGAAATTGCTCGAAATATCGGTGCCAAGGCGTGGGCAACTCATCCGCGTCCTGTTTTGCGAAATCGGCCGGCTTCTGTCGCATCTCCTCAACGTCACGACCCAGGCGATGGACATCGGCGCACTGACCCCGCCGCTCTGGGGTTTCGCCGAGCGTGAGAAGTTGATGGTCTTCTACGAGCGCGCCTCGGGCGCCCGCATGCATGCGAATTATTTCAGGATCGGCGGCGTGCACCAGGACCTGCCTTCCAAGCTTCTCGACGACATCTGGGATTTCTGCGATCCGTTCCTCAAGGTCTGCGACAATCTCGATGCCCTGCTCACCAACAGCCGCATTTTCAAGCAACGCAATGTCGATGTTGGCGCGATTGGGCTCGATGACGCCTGGGCCTGGGGCTTTTCCGGCGTGATGGTGCGTGGATCGGGAGCGCCATGGGACCTGCGCAAGGCGCAGCCATACGAATGTTATCCCGAGATGGATTTCGACATACCGGTCGGCAAGAATGGAGACTGTTACGATCGGTACCTGGTTCGCATGGAGGAAATGCGCCAGTCAGTCCGGATCATGAAGCAATGCCTGGAAAAATTGCGCTCGCCGGAAGGCCAGGGGCCGGTGGCGATCCCGAACCAGAAGATCACGCCACCGCCGCGTGCCAGGATGAAACGCTCGATGGAGGCGACCATCCAGCATTTCAAACTTTACACGGAAGGGCATCGTGTGCCGGCCGGCGAGGTTTATGCGGCGGTCGAGGCTCCGAAGGGCGAGTTCGGCGTCTATCTGGTTTCGAACGGAAGCAACGTTCCCTATCGATGCAAGATACGCGCGCCTTCCTTTGCCCATCTGCAGGCGATGGATTTCCTGTCCCGAGGGCACATGATCGCCGATGTCGCCGCAATCATCGGCTCACTTGATATCGTGTTCGGCGAGATCGACCGCTGACCAATGTGCAGATCACATGCCGTCATCGAAATCGGTGGCCTCATCGGCGTGGCGCATCATGCGGCGGAAGCTCATCGAGATGTGGGCGCGCCTTATGTGGCCGATCGATTCCCAGTCTCCGATCTCCGCGGCGGCAAGGACTTCCTCCATCTCCCGGCGGAAGGCAGTGAATTCTTCGACAAGGCCCAATTGCGGCATCATCTTCAGGACGACGCGTGCGACCTGAAAATACAGGCGCTCGCTGATCTCACGCAGTGGCTGGTTGCCGGTCATCGCAGTGAGTTCGTAGAAGAAATCCATATTGAGACGAAGGAACGCGCGCTGGTCGGGGTTGAGGACATCGGAGTCACAACGCGCGATTAGCGCTCTGATCCGATCGAGATCCTCAGCCGTACGCGGGATCGGCGACAACTTGCCGACCAGCAGCGCCAGTTCCAGCCTCAGGTGGTAGACCTGTTGGAGTTCCTCGATATCGACGTCCGTGACGATCGTGCCGACGCCATGGACGGATTGAACAAGACCTTCGGATTCGAGGCGCGCCAGCACGCGCCGAACCGGTGTCCGGCTGATCTCGAATTCCTGGGCGAGTTCTTCTTCGGAGAGATGACTTCCCGGAGCATAGTCCAGCAGGCAGATGCGGTCGCGCAAGATCCGGTAGATACGCTCGAACCGCTCCCGCGCCGAGAGCGGGCGCGGGGTCTCGGTTATGGGCGCGGCATCCGTTTCAAGCGTCATCCAGCCTCCAGGACAGCGTGCAGGAACTGCCGTGTCCGCTCATTCTTGGGCGCCCCGAACAGTTCGTTTGGCGGTCCCTGTTCGCAGATCTTGCCTTGGTAAAAGAAGCAAACGCGATCGGAAAACTCCTTGGCGAAGCCCATCTGATGGGTAACCATCAGCATGGTCAGATCGTGCTCGCGCCCGATCTGCCTTATCACCTGCAGCACTTCGCCGACAAGCTCCGGGTCGAGCGCCGACGTCACCTCGTCAAACAGCATGATCTTGGGTCGCATGGCCAGCGCCCTGGCGATGGCGACGCGTTGCTGCTGGCCACCGGAAAGCTGCGACGGGTAGTGGTCCTTCTTCTGGGCCAGCCCCACCAGTTCCAGCAATTCGGCCGCCCGCGCCTCGGCATCCGCGCGCTTCATGCCAAGCACCGTCATCGGCGCCTCGATGCAGTTCGCCATCGCCGTCATGTGCGGGAAGAGGTTGAAGGATTGGAACACCATGCCGATTTTCGCCCTGATGCGGCGAATATGCGCAATGTCGGCGGGAACGAGCATGCCGTTCTTCTTCATGTGGGTCAGCGGTTCGCCTTCGACCCAGATGACGCCATCGTTGATCGTCTCCAGCGTCATCAGCATGCGCAGCACCGTCGTCTTGCCCGAACCTGATGGGCCGATGACGGAGACTTTTTCGCCACGTGCGATTTCAAGATTGAGCCCGTCGAGGACGGTCAGCGTGCCATAGCGTTTCGACACATTGTCAAAACGAACCATCGGTTGTTCCGTCATCGCATGGTCCTCTGGTTGAGCAAGCGTTCGAGAGCCCGGATGAGCGCGGCTGAAACCAGGCTCATGGCAAGGAAGAACAAGCCGACCAGCGTGATCGGCTCGGTGTAGCGGAAGGTCTCCGAGCCGATGATCTTGGCCGTCTGCATCAGCTCCATCACGGCGATCGCGGAAAGCAATGGCGTCTCCTTGAACAAGGCGACGAGATAGTTGCCCAGTGCTGGAACGATCGGTGGAATCGCCTGCGGGATGATGATGTCGCGAAACGTCGTCCAGGCCGACAGATTGAGCGCGATCGAGGCTTCCCACTGACCGCGATGGATGTTGTCGAAACCGGCGCGATAGACCTCGGAACAATAGGCGGCGTAGTGGATGCCGATGGCAAGCACGCCGGCGGTGAAGGCGTCGAGCACGAGGCCGAATTTCGGGAAGACGAAGTAGATAAAAAATATCTGAATGAGCAGTGGGGTCGAGCGGATCAGCTCGACGAGAATCGAAATCGTCCAGCCGGTCCGCGGTACGGCGATGCGCACGACCGCCAGCACCAGGCCGAGGGTGGCGGCAAGCACGAAGCCGATCAGCGTCGCCTCAATCGAGATGATTGCCGCGTGCGCCAGCACCGGCAGGATTTCGAGGGTGAAGTTCCAGTCCCAGATCATGCTGCCTTCCCCCGCGCCAGACCAGCCGACGCCCGCCTTTCGAGCAGCCGCATGCCGATGGTGAGGACCAGCGACATGACGAGATACATCAGCAGGACGAGAGTGAAGATCGGAATGGTCTTGAACGTATTCTGATTCATCTGCTGCGCCTTGAAGGCGAGATCCGAGAGCGTGATCAGCGAGACCAGCGACGTCGATTTGAGAAGCTCGATGAACAGATTGCCCCAGGGCGGGATCATGGCGACAAAGGCTTGCGGCAGGATCACGCGCCGCAGCATCTGGGCACGGCTCATATTCAGCGCCGTGCATCCCTCCCACTGGCCGCGAGCGACAGACAGGATCGCGCCACGTACGACCTCTGATCCGTAGGCGCCGACGTTCAGCCCGAGCGCTAGGACGGCGACCGGGAATGGGTCGAGCGAAACGCCGAATTGCGGCAGCACGAAAAACAGCCAGAACAGTTGCACCAGCGCCGAGGTGCCGCGGAAGATCTCGACATAGACCGTTGCCAGCCATCTGAGCGGTGCTGGACCGTAGAGTCGGGCGAGTGCTGCAAGCACGCCCATGATGACCGCGAGCAGGCTGCCAAGGATGGCGATCTCGATCGTCAAGACCGCGCCCTGCAGCAAGCCGGGTAGAAACAGGCTGTAGGCCTGCTGTGTCGCCAGGAAGCCGATGACCGCGAGTGCAATCGCCAGCATCGCTACAAGCGTGCCAATTCCCATCTGCCTCTCCGAAAAAAGGGGCGGCGCCTTCGCGCCGCCCAGCAGTTGGGACCTTATTTGCCGGCGCAGAGTTCGGCGGTGGTCTTGTTCGGCAGGTAGTCCTTGCCGAAGCCGAGCGGCTCGACGAGTGCGATATGCTCCGGCGAGCCAAGGAATTTCTTCAGCTCGGCGTTGAATGCCTCTTGCAAATCAGTGTCTTCCTTGCGGAAGCCGAAGCCACCGTGGCCCTTCACCGACTTGCCGGCAACTTCGCCGAACGGTTTCGTCGATTCCACGCCGTCGGCCTTCTTGGCCATGTCGGCGATAGACAGGGCGGTTAGCGCAGCGGCGTCGGCACGGCCCGACTGGACGGCGGCGACGAGGCTGGACTGGTCAGGCAGGGAAACGACCTGCCCTGCCGCGACACCGGCATCCTTGGCAAAGCCGCCCTCGACCGCGCCGGCCATCACGGCGAGCTTGAGATCGGGATTGTCCTTGAAGCTCGAAAAGTCCTTCACGGCCTTCGGATTGCCCTTTGCCACCAGCAAGGCCTCGCCGATGCCGTAAGAAGGTTCGGAATAGTTGATCTCGGCGCAGCGCTTGGGAGTGATGAACATGCCGGCGGCGATGATGTCGAAGCGTCCGGCCTTGAGACCAGGAATGAGCGACCCGAACTCGGTCAGCACGCCGTCGACCTGCTTGATGCCCATCTTGGCGAGCACCGCCTTGGCGACTTCCGGCGCCTCACCGGTCAGCTTGCCGTCAGGCGTGGCGTAACCGAAGGGCGCCTCGTTGGCGAAGCCGACGCGGATGTAGCCGTCTTTCTTGGCCCGTTCGAGGGTGGTTTCCGCGTGTGCGGCCACGGGCACGAGCGACGTGGCGGCAAGTGCAAGACACGCGGCCGCCTTAACGACCATACGGCGCGATATCGATGATTTGAACATGCTTTTCTCCCATTGAACAACTGATGATGGTTCCCAGCGTCGCGGCCTTCTTCGAGGTTGAAACGCGCTTGACCAGACGTATACAACTGCCCTAGACATTGTGCAAGCCAAGACACAGAAACCTTTGAAAATTCGACAACCATGCAACAAGCTCCTATCAAGTTGTGCACAATTTAGGCAAATTTGCTCATCGCAAGGGCGGAAGACATATCCGGGAGGCAGGGCATTCAGGTGGCGAGCGCGAACCATTTCGGAACATTCACGCAAGCGGAATATGCGCAGCGCTTGACCGGCGTGAAGGCGCGCATGGAAAGGGCCGGCTTCGACCTCATCGTCTGTCAGGATCCCGCCAACATGTGCTGGCTGACTGGCTATGACGGATGGTCGTTCTACGTTCCGCAGTGCGTGCTCGTCCATATGGAGGAGGACCGGCCGATCTGGTTCGGCAGGGCGCAAGATGCGCGCAGCGCGCGTCTAACCACCGGCCTGCCGGAGAAAAACATCGTGCCGTTCTCGGAACGGCTGGTGCAGCAGCCCGTCGAACATCCCTATGACGAGCTTGCCCAGCTGATCCGCTCGCGCGGCTGGGGGACCGCTCGCATCGGTGTCGAGATGGACGCGCATTACTACACCGCGCGCTGCCACGCCCATCTCACCCAAGGGTTGCCCGACGCGCACTTCGCCAACAACCGCGATCTCGTCAATTGGGCGCGGCTGGTCAAATCCGAAGCGGAGCTGACGCTGATCCGCGAGGCCGGTGCGATCTGCACCCATGCCATGAACCGCGCCATCGACAAGATGCGGCCCGGCGTGCCGCAGAACCACGTCATCGCCGAGATCTATCACGCGCAGATCATGGGCGTGCCCGGAGCTGGCGGCGACTATGCCGCGATCTGTCCGCTGATGCCAGTTGGCGAGGGCACCAGCACGCCACATCTGACCTGGTCCGACGCGCCGCTGCCGGACAGCGGACTTGCGATCCTGGAGATTGCCGGCGTCCGTCGACGCTATCACGCGGCGCTGACGCGCACCGTGCATTTCGGCAAGCCGCCGCAGGCCATCCTCGATATGGCCAGGGCAATCGTCGAGGGCGTCGACGCCGGCCTTGAGAAGGCGCGGCCCGGCAGCACCGCCGAAGAAGTAGAAGCGGCATGGCAGGCTGTTTTGCGCAAGAACGGGCTGAAGAAGGAAAGCCGCGTCGGCTATCCGGTCGGGCTGGCATATCCGCCCGATTGGGGCGAACGCACCGCAAGTCTTCGCCCCGGCGACACCACGGAGATGCAGCCGGGAATGTGCTTCCACTTCATGGCCGGCGTTTGGCTCGACGATTTCGGCATCGCCATCTCGGAATCCTTCGTGGTCACGGATCGCGGCGGCGAACGCCTCTGCGATGTGGCGCGCGAACTTATCGTCATCGACTGACAACCGGCGCAAGAACTGGCAATTCGAGGATATCCAATGGACCGCAATCCCTTTTCCGAAGCCGAAATCGCCGGCCGCCTTGCAAGGATCCGCACGGCACTGGCCGAGCGCGAACTCGACGCGGCCGTCTTCGCGTCGCCGGAGAACGTCTTCTATCTCACCGGGCTCGATCACTGGGGCTATTTTGCCCCTCACCTGCTGATCGTTCCGCTCGAAGGAAAACCCGTCCTGGTCACCCGTTCGATGGAAAGGGTGACGATCGAGAAGCAGGTGAAGGCAGCGGTGTTCCGCGGCCACTCCGACAGTGAAACGGCGGCGGATCTTGCGGCGCGGGTGCTGGCGGAACTCGGCCTGTCCAGTAAGCGGATCGGCCTCGAGTACTGGACGGCGGGCCTCAGCCACGGGCTTGCCGTGGCGCTCCAGGCGCAGGCGGATGCCAGATGGAGCGACGTCTCCGGTCTGGTCGACAGGATGCGGCGGGTGAAAAGCGCCGAGGAACAGGCCCTGATGCGGCAGGCCGCCAGAGTGACCGACGCTGCCGCCGGAGCCGCGATCGCGGCGATCTCGGACGGCGCCACCGAGCAGGAGGTCGCCGCCCAATGTGTTTCGGCGATGATCCGCGCCGGCGGCCATGCGCCGGGCTTCGGCCCGTTCATCCGCCCGGCCGCGCGGCTTGGCGAGGAGCATACGACCTGGGGCGACGGGATTTATCGCAAGGGCGAGCCGGTCTTCGTCGAACTATCCGGCTGCATCTCGCGCTACCACGCGCCGCTCGGCCGGCTTGTTCGCATCGGCCATATCAGCGACGAAGACGCCGCTATGGCCGAAGTGACTGCCAAGGCATTCGACGCGGTCGTCAAGGCGCTGCGGCCCGGCACCAAGGCGCGCGATGTCTATGCCGCCTGGCAGGCCGTCGCCGACGAGGCCGGCCTTGCCCACTATCGCCGCCATCACTGCGGCTACCTCGTCGGCGCCGGCCAGCCCCCATCATGGACCGGCGGCAATTCGGTGACCGGGCTGCGGCATGATTCCGATCTCGAGATCAAGACCGGGATGAGCTTCCACATCCTGTCCTGGCTGATGGGTACCGGTCGTGGCGATGACTTCGTCTCCAACACCGTGCTGTTGACCGATGCGGGTGCCGAAGTGCTGACCCGCACGCCGACCGGCCCGATCGTTCGATAGAGCCGCACGCATGGCGCCTTACTCGGCATTCCAGATTTTCCGCAATGCGCTGTCCGGCCAGAAGAACTGGCAGCGCGCCTGGCGGGCGGCGGAGCCCAAACCGTCCTACGATGTGATCGTCATCGGCGGCGGCGGACACGGCCTAGCGACCGCTTTCTACCTCGCCGAAAACCATGGCATCCGCAATGTCGCCGTGCTCGAAAAAGGCTACATTGGCGGCGGTAATGTCGGCCGCAACACCACCGTCATCCGCTCCAACTATCTGCTCGACGGCAACACCCAGTTCTACGAGTTCTCGATGAAGCTCTGGGAAGGCATGTCGCGGGCGCTGAACTTCAACGTCATGTTCTCGCAGCGCGGCCAGCTCGTCACCGCGCATTCGGCCGACCAGCTCGACGGCTTCAGCCACCGCGCCAACGTCATGCGGCTGAACGGCATCGACGCCGATATCCTCGATCGCGACGACGTGCGCCGGCTGGTGCCTTATCTCGATTTCTCCGATACGGCCCGCTTCCCGATCCATGGCGCCATCTTCCAGGGCCGCGCGGGCACCGCGCGCCACGACGCCGTCGCTTGGGGCTATGCGCGCGCCGCCGATGGCCATGGCGTAGACATCATCCAGAACTGCGAAGTGACGGGCTTCATTCGCGATGGCGAACGGATCGTCGGCGTCGAAACGACCAAAGGCCGGATCGGCGCCGGCAAGGTCGGCCTCGCCGTCGCCGGCCATACATCCATTCTCGGTGCCAAGGCCGGCCTTGAACTGCCGATCGAAAGCCATGTCCTGCAGGCTTTCGTCACCGAACCGCTGAAGCCGCTGGTCGACCATGTCGTCGCCTACGGCGCCGATCATTTCTACGTCAGCCAGTCGGATAAGGGCGGGCTGGTCTTCGGCGGCAATCTCGACGGCTACAATTCCTACGCCCAGCGCGGCAATCTCGGCGTCGTGCGCGAAGTGGCGGAGGCGGCGATCGCATTGATGCCTTGCATCTCGCGCATCCGTCTGCTGCGTCATTGGGGCGGCGTCATGGGCATGACGCCGGATGCCAGCCCGATCATCTGCCCGACGCCGATCGGCGGCCTCTATCTCAACGGCGGCTGGTGCTATGGCGGCTTCAAGGCGACGCCGGCTTCCGGCTGGTGCTTCGCCCACACGATCGCCACCGGCAAGCCGCATCCGTTGATCGCGGCCTACGGGCTCGACCGTTTCCGGACCGGCCGCACGCTGGACGAGGCCGGCGCCGGCCCCTCCGCCTGGCTGCAATAGGAGGCCGGAAGAAAATGCTGCGCATCGAATGCCCCTGCTGCGGTCCGCGTGACCATGACGAGTTCCGCTATGGCGGCGACGCTTCCGTCAGGCGTCCGACCCATGACGATCCCGATCCGGAGGCCTGGTACGCCTATGTCTATGTCCGGAAGAATCCGGCAGACCTCCACCGAGAGTTCTGGCAGCACGTGATCGGCTGCCGCCAGTGGCTGGTGGTCGAGCGCGACACGCGCAACCACGTCGTTTCTTCGGTCACCTTCGCCAGGACATCGCAAGCATGAACGTCCAGAACAAGCGGCTACGCGGCGGCGGTCGCATCGACCGCTCTTATCCCGTCGAATTCAGCTTCGACGGCCGAAAGATGACCGGATATCGTGGTGACACGCTCGCATCCGCGCTGCTCGCCAACGGCGTCAGCCTGGTTGGACGCAGCTTCAAGTATCATCGTCCGCGTGGCATTCTTTCCGCCGGGCCGGAGGAGCCGAACGCACTGGTCACGCTCGGGACAGCGGGCAGGCGCGAGCCGAACCTGCCGGCGACGACACTGGAACTTGACGACGGCATGGTCGCAGAAAGCCAGAACCGCTGGCCGTCGCTCGCCTTCGACGTCCAAAGCATCAATGGCCTGTTCGCGCCATTTCTTTCTGCCGGCTTCTACTACAAGACCTTCATGGGCCCGACGCGGCGCGCCTGGATGGTCTACGAGCATTTCATCCGTAGAGCCGCCGGCCTCGGCCAGGCCGGCATCGAGCCGGATCCCGATCGCTACGAGGTTCGTCATGCCTTTGCCGATGTCGCAATTGTCGGTGGTGGTCCGGCCGGATTATCGGCGGCGCGGGCTGCGGCCGCCGCCGGCGCGCGAGTAGTGCTGATCGAACAGGATTTCCTGCTCGGCGGCCAGCTTCTGGCGGAACGCTCGGACGGCGCGGCGGCCTCATGGTTGAGCCATGTCGAATCCGAGTTGAAGAACTTCGAAACCGTCACGTTGATGAAGCGGACCAGCGCTTTCGGCATCTATGACGGCAATGTCATAGGCCTGGTCGAACAACGCGACCAGATCGACCCGCCGCGAACCGGCGAAGCTCGGGAGACAGTCACCATGCTTCGCGCCCGCTCGATCGTTTTCGCCACCGGCGCTATCGAGCGGCCAATGGTGTTCGCCAACAACGACCGGCCCGGCGTCATGCTTGCCTCGGCCGCCCGGACCTACCTCAACCGCTTCGCCGTCCTGCCGGGCAGGAAAGTCATCGTCACCGCTGCCAATGACAGCGCCTGGCGCACTGCGTTCGACTACGCCGCAGCCGGCGCAGAGGTGACGGTTGCCGATCAGCGCGCCGCACCGCCGACGGCGCTTGTCGCGGAAGCCGCACGCATCGGCGTCACGGTGCGGGCCGCAACGCGCATTGTCGACCTGCACGGCAGCCGTGCCGTCAGGGGCGCGACACTCGCCGGACCGGACGGCCAATCCGAGGCCGCCTGCGATCTGGTTTGCGTGTCCGGCGGCTGGTCGCCGACCGTGCACCTGACTTCGCATCTGGGCATCAAGCCTCGATATCGCGAAGACGTCGACGGCTTCGTGCCGGGCGCCTTTCCAGCCAATCAGTTCGGCGCCGGCGCAATGATGGGAAACTATTCGACCGCCGATGTCATCGAGGACGGTCATCGCGCCGGCATCGAAGCGGCGTCCTTCTGTGGAAAGTCGGGGCCTGTATCAGTTCCTTCGAAGCTCGATCTGGGCGAGACCATCACGACCATGCTTCGCGAAGTCCCGTCCGCCCAACGCGGAAAAGCCTTTGTCGATTTCCAGATGGACGTGACGACAAAGGACATCGAACTCGCCCATCGCGAAGGCTATGAATCGGTTGAACACCTGAAACGCTACACAACGCTAGGCATGGGTACCGACCAGGGCAAGACCAGCAATTTCCCCGCACTTTCCGCGATGGCCGCCCTGCGTGGCGCAACGGTCCCCGAGACCGGCACCACGACCTTCCGCCCGCCCTTCACGCCGGTCGCCATCGGCGCGCTTGCCGGCCGCGCCACCGGCCATCATTTCAAGCCATTCCGCCGCACGCCGATGCACGACTGGCATCTGGCGAACGGCGCCGACATGCTGGAAGTCGGCCTCTGGATGAGGCCCTGGTTTTACAACCAGTCCGGAGCCGATGTGAATGAAGCCTACGTCGCCGAAATGCGAAATGTGCGACAGGCCGCTGGCCTGATGGACATCTCCACCCTCGGCAAGATCGACGTCCAGGGTCCCGACGCCGCCGTGTTCCTCGACCGGCTCTACGCCAACGGCTTCGCCAAGCTGCAAGTCGGCCGTGCCCGCTACGGCGTCATGCTGCGCGACGACGGCATTGTCTTCGACGACGGCACCACGACGCGGCTGGCGGAAAGCCGGTTCTTCATGACCACGTCGACCGCCAAGGCCGCCGACGTGCTGTCGAGGCTGGAGTTCCTGCTCGACACCGCATGGCCGGAACTGCGCGTCGCCGTCACCTCGGTGAGCGATGAATGGGCGGCGATGTCGGTCGCCGGACCGAAGAGCCGTGCGATCCTGGCGGCGGCGTTTCCGTCGCTCGATGTTTCCAACGAAGCGCTGCCGCATATGGGCGCGCACGAGGGCCAATGGGAAGGCTGCGCGCTGCGCATCCTGCGCCTCAGCTATTCCGGCGAGCGGGCCTATGAAATCTATGTCGGCGCAACTGCCGGTGAACGGCTCTGGAGCCGCTTGCTCGAAGCCGGCAGGCCGTTCGACCTGAAGCCCTACGGCGTCGAGGCGCTTGGTGCGCTGCGCGTCGAGAAAGGCCACGTCGCGGGGCCAGAGATCGATGGGCGCACGACGCTCGACGATCTCGGCCTTGGCCGTATGGTCGGCAAGCGCATCGGCTTCGTTGGCGATGTGCTGCGGCGGCGCCCTGCCTTGCTGGCGTCTGACCGGCAACGTCTGGTCGGGCTGGAATGCATCGAGAACGGAAAGCGCCTGCGTGGTGGCGCCATCCTGTTCCTGCCAGGCGAGAAAGCCCACGGGCACGGAAGCGGCCGCGTCACCTCCGTCACCTACAGCCCCGAACGTGGCCGCTATGTTGGGCTGGCGCTGCTTGCCGGCGATGTCGCGACAGAGGGAAGCGAGATCGTGGCCGTCTATCCCATGAAGGCCGAAACTGTGCGTGCCCGCATCGTCTCGCCGGTATTCCTCGATCCGCAAGGAGAACGGCTGCATGGTTAGCCCGGATTTCAGCCTGTCCGTGGCCGATTGTCAGCTCATCCAGGTCGAGGCATGGGACGGAACGCTGGGCCAACTCGAATCGAGCCTCTCGGTGGCGCTCGGCACAGGACTTCCCGCCTCGGTCGGAGAGACGGTTCGTCACAAGAACCTTCTCATCATCCGCGTTGCACCGCGTCGTCTCTGGCTGGCGCTCGACGACGGGACGCAAGCGCCGTCCCTTGCCATCGATCCGGATCTCGGCTGTTCGGTTTGCCTTGGCGAAGGTCGCGTGCGTTTCAGCCTGGCCGGGGCCGACATCGCAAGCGTTCTCTCAACCTGCATCGCCGTCGACTGGCATGCGCGGACCAGCGCTCCGGGCCGGGCCGTGCAGACATCCTTCCACCATGTGCCGGTACTCTTGCTTCGCACCGGTGAGATCTCGTGCGATCTCGTCGCGCCGCGAAGCTTCGCCCGCAGCCTCCATGATTGGCTCGCCGACGGCTAGGCTGAATACTGCCCAGAAATCCCATTATGCGAATCCGACGCCGCGCCGGCTTGGTCACGCGACTTCGCTCATCACAAAGCGATTCATGGCGATTGCTCCTGGCGTTTCCCGCCCAAAGGAGGCTGATAGCCTCGTATTCCTGCGACAGCGCGTGGCCACTACGATGCCCAACAACCCGATCAATTAGTCATCGCTCACGGAACAAGGCGGCTCGGTGAACGTTGAAAAAAATGGGTTCGCCGTCTGCGAAGCAGTGAAAGGCGGATCTCCCCTCCAGGAATAGGAGAAGACGATGAGAAGTCATCTGGTTCCTGCCGCCACCGGGCTTATTCTGCTCGCCGGCATTGGCGTGGCCACCGCGGACGAGGTGATTGTCACGCCCGAACAGCAGACGGTCATCCGCGAATATGTCCACAAGCATCCGCTGGCATCGATCAATCTTCTTGGGGTGGAACTTAGTGTCGGCTCCGCTTTGCCCGACACGGTCGAACTTCGGTCGATCGATGTTCCCGATGTCAAATACAAATATGTCGTCGTCGGCGATCACACAGTGCTGGTCGACCCCGGCACGCGCAAGATTGTGAGAGTTATCGACTGACGGTAAGCCTGCCGTTCCTCGGGACGGCAGGCTTACCGCTCGATAGGAAAGGAGCCAGTTCAATGTTGCCGCATGTTGAGACGTGCGATGTGGCTGCGGCTGTCGATCAACTCCTGAACGAGCGATGCAACGCGTTGCTGTCGATGAAGGCAGCAATCGCCGCACTGCGGGAACGTACGGGAACGGAACGCTCCGACGCGGATCTGGAAGGACTGATCACCAAGAAAGCGGCGCTCTTCGGCGTCGCGGTGCTGTCCGACAGGGACTGAAGGCGAAAGCGCCATTCGCAGCATGATCGAGAGGCCTCTACCTCGACACCCGCTTATCGGCGAGCCTTCGACCTCGCCTGCCTGGCCGCCGCCGGTTTTATACGAATCCGCAACGATCCACCTTCGGGATGGTCAATCTCGAAAGAATTCGTTTTCCGCACGAGATCACTTAGTTTCCGAAATCCGAAGGTCCGCGGATCGAAGTCCGAGGCCAGGTTGGCGAGTTGCGTGCCGACAGCGCCGAGCGGGACCCACCCGTCCTCGCTCTCCATCTGCGCGATGACTTTCGAAATGACAGGCGTGGCGGCACTGGGAGACTGAAGCGGGTTCGTGGCCCGGCTTGTGTCCTCACTATTCGCATGCGTCGTTGCAAGCAGGTTCTCCGTGTAGACGAATTTGCGGCAGGCCTGCCGAAAACTCTCCGGGGTCTTCTGCTCGCCGAAGCCAAACACATCGATCCCCTGCTCGCGGATGCGTGCCGCGAGACGAGTGAAATCGCTATCCGACGAAACCAGGCAGAAACCGTCGAAGCGGCCGCTGTGAAGCAGGTCCATTGCATCGATCACGAGGGTGATGTCCGAGGCATTCTTTCCCGTTGTGTAGGCAAACTGTTGTTGTGGAATGATGGCATGCTTGGCCAGGATGTCGGCCCAGCCTTTGGAACGGACGCCGGAGAAGTCGCCGTATATGCGGCGCACGCTTGCCTCGCCGAGCTTGGCGATCTCTTCGAACAGGCCATCAGCGATCTTGGACGACGCGTTGTCGGCGTCAATGAGGACAGCGAGACGCGGAGAACGTATCTCAGGCATTGGATTTCTCCTTGGAAAAAATTAGCCGAACCTTGAAGCGTCACCACGGTTTGAATGGTGGTTAGACGTAGGCACCAAATGATCCTGGTCGATCGAACAGTCCAACGAGCTCATGCTCGGGGGCGCTGCGATCATGTCATTGCCTCTGCGGAAACTGGACAAGTCGGCCTGATCTTGCGTGCCTCTTCTTGCTCCTTTTCGGCCTCCTAGACGCCGAGTACGGCTTTCACGCGTTCGCGCGTGTAGGGCAGGTCGTGGATGCGTTTTCCCGTTGCGTGGCGGAACGCATTGGCGATCGCGCCGGCGGTCGGCCCTTGAGCTGCTTCCGCCACGCCGAGATAGGGTGAGCCTGGATTGTCGACGACATGCACCGCGACGCTGTCGGGAACGGCGCTGAAGCGCAGGATCGGATAGGCCGACCAGTCGGGACTGAGGATGCGGGTGTCGTTGAAATGGACGGCCTCGTAGAGCGTCCAGCTCAGCGACTGCAATATGCCGCCTTCGGTCTGGCTGACGATCGAATCCGGCGCCACCGCCTCGCCGCAATCGACCGCGCACACGACATGCGAGAGGACGATGGCGCCGCTGTCGCGGTCCACGTCCGCTTCCAACGCGATGGCGAGATAGGCGGCGTGGTTCTTGTACTTCGCGAAGGCAAAGCCCCTGCCCCGGCCTTCCGGCATCGGGTCGTTGCTCCAGCCGAATTTTTCGGCCGCCACCTCGATCACCTTTTTGGCGCGCGGGTCCTTCAGGTGCCGCAGCCGGTACTCGACACGGTCGGCATTGGCCGCCAGGGCCAGTTCGTCCATGAAGCTTTCGATGGCGAAGACGTTGCAATAGGCGCCGAGCCCGCGCAGCGCCGAGACGCGCACCGGCATGTCGGCGACGAAATGCCAGTTCACGCGCTGGTTCGGCACATCGTAGAGCGGAATGGCATTGCGGTCGCCATTGCCGAGCGGAGAAATCTGCAGCTTGGCCGTGTCGGGCGGAAAATGCCGTGCCATCAGCCGGCCGGCGATCAGCGACCCGGCCGAACCCGGCCGCGTGCCATGGTTGTTGCTCCACAGATCATAGTGCCAATTGACGATGTTGCCGTTCGCGTCGAGCGTCGCACTCGCCTTCGTCAGCATGGCCGGACCGTAGGGTTCCCATAGATGCTCCTGGTCGCGCATCCACTGCACGCGCACCGGCGTGCCGGGCAGCGCCTGCGCGATCAGCGCGGCATCGGCCGCGGCATCGTCGGCGCCATTATGGCCATAGCAGCCGGAACCCTCGGTGTGGATGCAGCGCACCTTTTCGGGCAGTACGCCCAGCATCTCCGCAATCGCCTTGCGGTCGGGATAGACACCCTGCGTGTGCGTCCACACCGTCGTCAGGCCGTTGTCGACCATGGCGACAGCACTGGACGGGCCGATCGAGCCGTGCATCTGGTACGCGCGGGTAAACTGCGCCTCCAGCGTCTTTGCACCCGGCGCGGAATCGGCGCCAACCGAAGTCACCGTGCCGATTTCGGCAACTGATTTTTCGAGGAAGGGCGGGATCTGGTCCTGGTCCGGCAGTGCAGCCTGTTCCTGCCATTTTGCCGTCGCCGCCATGGCGCGCATGGCCTTCACCGCCTGGAACTCCTGTTTCGCCACCACCGCCAGGAAATCGCCGTCATGGACCACCGCCACCACGCCCGGCATGGCCTTGACGGCCGCCTCCTCGAAACCGGTCAGCTTTGCCGAATAGCTCGGCGGGCGGACGACGCGCGCATGCACCATGCCGGGCAACCGCATGTCCTGAACGAAAGCTTCGCCGCCGGTCACCTTGGCTGGAATGTCGACTCGGGCGAAGGGCTTGCCGCTCGCATGATAGGTCTCCGGCGCCTTCAGCCTGGTGTCGGCGGCTGCGTCGACATGCAGGAAATCGGCGGCGACCAGTTCGCCATAGCCAACCGAGGCGCCGTTGGGCCCGACGATCTTGCCATCTTGCGCCTTGAGCTGATCGACCGGCACACCGAGCTTATCGCTGGCCTTGGCCACCAGGATCTGGCGCACCTGCGCCGACGCATAGCGTATCGCAGTGCCGCTGTTCTGGATCGTCTGGCTGCCGGCCGTGTAGCCTTCATTGGGCGTCAGTGCGGTATCGGCGGTGATCAGCCTGATTGCCGCGGGCTCGACTTCCAGTTCTTCGGCCGCGATCTGGCGCAGCGATGTCTTGGTGCCCTGGCCGAGTTCGGCCTTGCCGGTGAAGACGGTGATCGAACCATCGGCATCGACGCGGATCCAGGCATCCAGCGACGGCGTATCGGCAAGGCTGCCCGGTAGCGGCGACGTCTTGGCCGGTGCAGGGGCCGGCGCGGGTGCCGCAGGTGCCGCCTGCTGGGCTAGTGCTGGAACGGTGAAGGAGACGAGCAGCGCTCCTGTTCCGGCCAGAAAACCGCGCCGGCTCAGGTCGGGGAAGTCTGGGGCGTTCATGATGCCCTCCCCGCGGCTGCCGGCATCGAAGCCGATTTCGACCTCATAAGGTCGCGGGCGCGGGCGACGGCACGCAGGATGCGCATGTGCGTGCCGCAACGGCAAAGATTCGGCTCCAGCGCCTGCCGGATGTCGGCGTCGCCGGCGTCGGGCTTGGCCTCGAGCAGAGCCTGTGCCCGCATCATCATGCCGGCGATGCAGTAGCCGCACTGCACCGCCTGCTCCTCGATGAAAGCGGTCTGCATCGGCCCCGGCTCATCGATCGTGCCCAGCCCCTCAACCGTCTTGACCTGGCGGCCTTCCACCAGCATCGCCGGCGTCAGGCATGAGAAGACCGCCTGGCCGTCGACCATCACCGTGCAGGCGCCGCATTGTCCGAGTCCGCAGCCGAACTTGGCGCCGTTGAGCTTCAGATCGTTGCGCAGCACATAGAGGAGTGGCGTCGCAGGGTCGGCTTCGACGTCATGCGAGACGCCGTTGACGTTGAGCTTCATCATCTGGCTCCTGCTTTCATTTGTCCTGGGCCCCTACATTGTCCGGGCCGCGCTCGATGCCGTCGGACGGGCGCACGCTGACCTGGTATTTGCCGTTTCGTGTAGCAGTCAGCCGGTCGGCGGCATCCGGCCACGCCGGCTGGCCAGCGAAGGCCTCACGCAGATAGGCGAGCAGATCGGTCACCTGCTCGTCGCGCAGCGTCGCGGCGAAACCCGGCATGACTGCGCTCTGGCGTCCGCTCGCCGCCGGCAGGCCGAACAACACGGTGTTGATGAGGTTCTGCGGGCCGGGTGCATTGACCGCGCTCGAAAGATGGAAGTCTATACCGCCGAACGGCGGCGGGCGGCTGCCGTCATGGCAGGTCGCGCAGGCCGCCTGGAAGATCACCGCGCCGCGCCCGGCCGGCGTTTCGGCCGATGCCGACACCGGAATGGGAACCGCGCCGGCATCGGCCGACAGTTTCGTGCGGATCTCCTGCGCTTTCGCGGTGCGCTGCGGCGAAGGCTCGCCCATCTGCGAGGCGACATAGGTGGCCATGGCGCTGATGTCGGCATCTGCAAGCCGGCCGAGATTGCCGGTCACCTCGCCCATCGGGCCGTTGGCGACGCCATGGTCGGTATGCCACCCTTGCCGGAGATAATCGAAAAGACTGTCACGCGTCCATGGCACTGGCGCGGGCGAGCTGGCATCGAGGGCGAAAGCCGTCCAGCCCTCGGCTTCGCCGCCGGCAAGGTGCGACCCCTTTTTCTCGGCGCCGAGCACGTTGCGCGGCGTGTGGCAGGCGCCGCAATGTCCGAGGCCGTTGACGAGGTAGGCGCCGCGGTTCCACTCTGCACTTTCCGACGCGATATTTTGGTATGCGCCTCTGTCGAAGAACAGCAGCTTCCAGCCGGCCAGCACCAGCCGCACATTCAGCGGGAACGGCAATTCATTGGCGGGCGGGCGCTTGTTCACCGGCTGGCGCGTCATCAGATAGGCATAGAGCGCGCTGTTGTCTTCGTCCGAGACCAACGTGAAATGATCGTAGGGAAATGCCGGGTAGAGGTGGTTGCCGGCGCGGTCGACGCCCTCGCGCATGGCACGGGTGAAGGCGGCCTGCGACCAGCGGCCGATACCCGTCTCGGGGTTGGGCGTGATGTTGGTGGAATAGATCGTGCCGAAGGGCGTCGGCACGGCAAGGCCGCCGGCAAAGGATTTGTCGCCGGGCCTGGTGTGGCAGGACGTGCAATTGCCGACCGAGGCCAGCACCGCGCCCTTCTCGATCAGGGACTGATCGAAGGACGAGCGCTGCGGCGGCTCGACCGGACCGATCGCCGGTTTCCAGGCATAGGCGAAGAACCCAGCGCCCAACACAACGACAATGACAACAACGCTCATCCAGAAGCGTTTCAAGACAGAGCCTCCTTTGGCAGACCGTCCAGAGGCAGGAGCGCAGACACCTGATTATTCCCGCGCGCGTGTTCACCGCCACGCAGGAAAAGTTAGGCGCGATGCGGCTGTCGTCAATTGTCCGATTGCTTCAACTGCGATCACTCGCTTGCGAACCAGATATCGATCCTGTGGCGTGGACCGAAGGTTCTTCATTCTCGTCGGGGATTGGGCAGCGGAGTTTCGTCCCGACAGCCTTTCCGGTTCGGGCTCCTCGATCGGTTCAGGCTTCCACGTCGGAGCCGGCATGGGCACATCGCGATTTGGGTCGGGTTCTCTTGGCTGCAACATCGAGATTATCTCCGTTCTTCCTGGCAGAACCTTCGCCGTTGTGATCGTTGCGCAATCGAGACCTTGCATGGCTGGTGGTAGCGGCGAGACATTGGCGCTCGTGTTTTGCAGATCTTTCGGAACCGGTGCGATTTTCAAGCCGTTGTCTTGGACAGCGATCGAGGAGAACCGTCATGAAGGACAAGGCAGCAGATTTCGACAACACCTTGCCGCAGGTTGCCATCGACGATCAGGTGCGACAGCTGGCCGCCACAGCCGATTTGCCGCCAAACCAAGCCCGCGAACTGGTGCGCCGTCACGGCAACGATCCCAGGAAGCTGGAAGAGCTGGCAAAGTCGATCAACGCAGCGAACTGAGCCCGGGGCAGATTGGATCTGGTCGGGCTGCATGCCAACGCGCATCAGATGTCGAGCAAGGCATAGGGGCGGCCGGTCGGCTTGGCCACATGCATCGCGACGTTGTAGACATTGGCTCCGCCAGGCGTTTGACCTTGGTAGGAGCCGCGATGCGCATGACCGTGCACGACGGCGCTGACCCGGAAACGATCGATCGTTTCCGCCAAACGTGAAGAACCCAAAAACGGAAATATCTCCAGGGGCTCTCCCGCAACGGTCTCGGCAATCGGGGCGTAGTGGAGAACTACCAGTGTGCGTTTCGTGCGAACCTGGCGCATCGCATTTTCAAGCCGCATTGCCTCGTTCACGTTTTCCGCGACCATCGCTTTGATCGCCGGTTCGCCGAAGGAGCCGAGCATGCGCGCCCCAAAGCCGCCGATGAACCCTTTCACGCCGACAAAACCGACTTCCGCGATTTCGATCGTCTGCCCGTCGAGAAGGCGGACGTCCGCCTGGCGCAGGATGTTTGTGACGTCTTCCACCGCATCGGACTCATAGTCGTGATTGCCGAGCACGGCCACCACCGGGATCGAGCAGTGACGCAAATCCTCGGCGAGCAGCTCTGCTTCACGAGGCTTGCCGAGGTTGGTGAGATCTCCGGCGAGCACGAGGACATCGGCTTCGCGCGATATTTCGCCGAAGAGATCGCGATACGACGCTTGGGCATCTTCCCTGACATGCAGGTCGCCCACCGCGGCAATCTTGAGCGTGCGTGCACCGTCCGTCGACGTTGCGCTCTTGATGTGATCAGCCATCGCGAGACTCTCCCGCGCCCCCGACGCCCGCAAAGCCCCATTCCTTGACGTCGATTTCGTAGTCGACTTGCGAAAGCAGGCGTCCGCGGCAGATCTTCATTCTGGGAGACGGCAATTGTCGTTGCTTGGCGAGGCGGTCCAGCAATTCATCGAGCAGCCAAGCCGGAATATGATCGCGCTCGCTCGGATAGATCCATCTGAAATTGAGAAGATGCATCAGCAGCACCTCCCAGTGAACCTCCAGGTAGGAAAGCAGCCTGTGCCAGTCGATCTGGTCATGCGCCTTGAGAATCGTATGAGCGATATCGGCTCCGTCGTGACGGCCCCTGTCCTGGATGAAGCATTTGGACCAGACAAGCTCGGTCGGTCCGATGATCCTCACCCGACTGCCCAGCAGCTCGGTTTGACGGGCCTGCTCCAGCCACAGATCGCCAACAGGCATCATGCCGTTCGCAGAGGCGAATATGACGTCGAAGAAATGTGTGCCCTTGAACACTTTTCCAAGCCACCGATCGTCTTCGATTTCGACCGCATATCCAAGCTGTTTGAAATGGGCGAGGATACGCGGATAGTCGCCCGCCTTGCAGAAGATATCGAGATCCTTGGTCTGGCGGGTGACGCCCGTATAGGCGCTTAACGCGTACGTTCCGGCGACAAGAAAAGGAATGTCCGTGGCGGTGAGTTCGCGGATCGCCTCCATATAGAACACCTCCGCCTCGGCGTTCTTGAGTGTCGGCGCAGCCTTTGCGTCGATCGTGGGAAGCGTAACCGGAACGTTTTCGGGTAAAGGGCCATTGGACATGAAACGATGACTCCGAATCCGACGGCCAACGACCGCCCACTGGAGTAACAACGTGAACCGCACCCGGTTCCGCCGGCCAGGCAGCCAGCTGGATTTCATTCTCGTCACGGTGCGAGGATCAGGGGCCGGCACAATCTATCGCGGGAGAACAATCCCGATGGCAAAAAACTGTTAGATATCATTTAGTTAATCTGGCGATCCCGACAGGATTCGAACCTGTGACCATCGGCTTAGAAGGCCGGTGCTCTATCCAGCTGAGCTACGGGACCGCTGGCCGGCCTGGGCCGGTCAGATACTTGTGCGAGGCGCTGGCCGCCGTTCAATGCGTCCAGGGCGTCCTGCGGTCATAGCGGAAATTCTCCGCATAGGAAATCTGGCGGCGTTTGGTCTCTTTCGGCTCTTCGACGCGGTAGGCCAGCCCTTGCTTCTCGGCGTAGGCCACCGCCTCTTCCCGCGTGTCGAAGGTGAGCCTGATTTGGCTTCTCATGTCTCCCGACGTCGTGTAGCCCATCAGCGGGTCGATCTTCTTGCGCATCTCAGGATCGAATTCGAGCACCCAGTAGCCAGTCTTGCCCTTGCCGGACTGCATCGCGGTTTTGGCAGGGCTGAAAATGCGCGCGGACATGGCCACCTCGTTTTTGTGCAAGGCAGCATCGCCACCCTTTGCCCGTCATTACTGCGCAATGCGCACGGCGGCAAGGTTTTTGCACTTGCCATGCTCCACTGAAATGAATAGGCAACAGACCGTTCGGAGTGTAGCGCAGCCTGGTAGCGCATCTGGTTTGGGACCAGAGGGTCGGGAGTTCGAATCTCTCCACTCCGACCATCCTCTCATTTTCCACGAGATCCAGGCATCTGTGCCCGCGACGAGAGCCGTAACCACCACGGTCAACCGATCCGTCGTGCCCTTGATCCTCTTCGCTTCGTTGGCGAATGCGATTGGCAGGCGAGCCGAGCGAATGCTCATTCCGCATGGTCGTCTCTCGCCCTGATGAACACAGCGGCTTCGCTGCCGGCAAGTTTCTGGCAGCATCGGTGATCGGCGGTTCGGTGGGCAATGCCGCGATACAGCTGGCGCGCTTTTGGCCAAGGCTACTGCCCGATGGGGAACCTACCGTACACCGCTGGACCGCAAGAGCAGAGTGACCTCGTCGCACGCCTCCGCACCAGCCCGGTCGGCATTTGGCAGAAACAACCAATACTGTTGCCATCAGAGGCGCTTGATTTACCAATCTGAATGCGTAAAACGCCTCCATGAAAACCTTTCCGAACGATGTCTTTGTCCGGGTATGCCATGTAAAGACGGGATACGAGGACCGAGAGCGGCACATTTTGAAAGAGCTTGGAAGCCGGGGCGTTCCCGTCAACTGGTTCTTGGATTACGATGTTTCGGATATCCAAGAAAAAATTCGAGAAGAGTTTTCTGAAGCGACGCTTTCCGCACCGCAAATATCATGCAGTTTGAAACATATTGGTGTATGGCAGGAATTTTTGACCTCCGGATTGCCATATTGTCTCGTTCTGGAAGACGACGTTTTTCTTACTCCGGATTTTGTCGACAAGCTGAAGCAAGGAATTGCCGAACTTGGAAACCCCAATAGGAAAGTAGCGATATATCTCGGCAATGCAGGTAACTACTACTTGCCAATCTGGAGAATATCGAAGCGGCAGAAGCTGTATCCCGCCCCCCATAGTCGTGCGACGGACTCATATCTCATCACGAGACCGACCGCGGAAGCGCGTTGTGATTGGTTTTCCAAAAACAAGGTGACAACAACGATAGGCCACCAGTTGGACAGGATCGATCCGCTACTGGGCGTAGAAGTCCTTTGGTTTGAAAGGCCTATCGTTGAACAGGGAACCCACAACGGAGCCTTCCCGACCTCCATACCCGGTCAAAACAAGTGGCGCCCCTTGTGGTACAAGCGACTTGAGTGGAATTGGAAAAAGGTTCGTCGCCGGATATTTGGGCACATCTAACTCTACTCCGCAACGGTATCATCATCATCGCATATGGTACCGATCTGGACCGCCAGAAGTTCGCCGTCCTCGCCCAATACTAAATCTCGAACTCTCCCTGTCCCGCATCCATGGCGCTGACGGTTTCAGCGGCGAGCGTGCGCGTGATTGGCGTCTTGCGCTCGAGTGCGGTGCGGTCCAGCCTTTCCACCACGCGCATCGCTGTCGCCAGCGAGCGCTCGATGCGGCGCACCAGATACTGCACGACATGCGGCTCGACCTCGATCTGGCGGTCGGCGAACAGCTTGGTGATTACGCCGGCGAGCAAGAGATCGTCGGGCTCATGTATCTCGACTGTCGCCGCCGCCTTCAGCCGCGAGGAAAGGTCAGGCAGCCTGACACCCCAGGCCGACGGAAAGCGGCGCGCCGTCAGGAGCAATGTGGATCCGGCACCACGCACCGCATTGATCAGATGGAACAGGCCCTGTTCATCAACCGCTCCGGTATCGACATCGTCGATCAGTGCCGGGCTGGCGCCGAGATTGGCGATGCTGTCGCCAATGCGCCTGGCGTCAACCGCCACCGCGTTGGCGCGCGCGCGCCATATCGAGGCCAGGTGCGTCTTGCCCGAACCCGCGGGACCGGCCAGCACTACCACCGGCGAGGGCCAGTCCGGCCAGCGGTCGACCAGCGCCACCGCCTGGCTGTTGGTGCCGGAGACGACGAGGTCGTCGCGCGAATAGCCGGTGCCATGGCCGAGATCGAGCGGCAACTGACGCGGCGGGTCGGTTGGTTGGGCAGTCACTTCAGCGACGCGGTTGCGTGCGGTGGCCGCCGCCGCGATCGGCCGGAAGCTGCGGCACAGACGCAGCGCCGTGACCTTTGTAAAGCGGCGATTCGAGATAGCGGGCGATGGCAAACCGCACCAGCACTGCAACGGCGGCGGAAGCCGGCACCGCGATCAACAAGCCGACGAAGCCGAACAGCGCGCCGAAGGCAAACAGCGAAAACATCAGCCATACCGGGTGCAGGCCGACGCTTTTGCCGACCAGCCGCGGCTGCAGGATGTTGCCCTCGATGAACTGGCCGATGAAGAATACCACCGCGACGGCGACGATCATCGTCCAGTCCGGCCAGAACTGGACGATGGCAACGCCGACGGCCAGCACCAACCCGGTGAGCGAACCGACATAGGGAATGAACGAAATCAGCCCGGCGAACAGGCCGATGAGGATGGCGAAATTCAAGCCGGTCAGCGTCAGTCCGGTGGCGTACATGGCGCCCAGCACCAGGCACAGCGTGCCCTGGCCGCGTACGAAGCCGGCGGTGGCGGTGTTGATGTCCTTGGCGATGGCGCGCACCGTCGCGACGTTGTCGCGCGGCACCCAGCCGTCGATGACCGCCACCATGCGGTCCCAGTCGAGCAGCATGTAGAAGGCGACCACCGGCGTCACCACGAACAGGCTGACCACCGAGACCAGCGCCACGCCGGAACTCCAGATCGAGGTGAAGACCGTGGTGAGCAGGCCGAAGCCGGAGGTCAGCAGCGAATTCAGCCCGTCACGCAAGCCATTGGCGTTGACGCCGAATCTCTGTTCCAGCCATTTCGGATCGAAAGACGTGATCAGGCTCTGCAGCCGGGTCAGGTATTCCGGCAATTTGCTGGCGAAATCGGCCATCTGCGTCGCCAGCACCGGAATGAGGATGACGAAGGCCAGCACCAGCACGATGAGGAAGGTGATGAGGATGACCACCGTCGCCATGAAGCGGGACAGGCCGAGCCGCTGCAGCCGGTCGGCGACCGGATCGAGGAAATAGGCCAGCACCATGCCGGCGACGAACGGTAAAAGGATGCCTGAGAAGACGTAGAGGAACAGCGCCAGCAGGACGGCGCTGATCAGCCAGAAGCGGATCTGGCGGTGAAATGCCAGAGACGCAGTTTCGCCTGCCGCCGCGGCCTCGGCGGCCGCTTCGATGGATTCTTGGTCAGGTGCCCGGTTTGGAGCCTTCGCCATAGCCGCTCATATGCCTCAGCCAAGCCACGAGATAGGCCGCGGCCGAAGCCACGGTCAAGACCCCGGATAGCAATATGAGGACTAGCCTCAGCGGGTCGAGGTGCACGACAAGGGCGAGTTCGCCCAGCACAACCGAGGCCAGCACGATCTGGATGGCGGTGTTGGCCTTCGACACAAAAAGCGGTTTCATCTCGACCGGATGGGCCATGACGGTGGACAACACAACGGCGCAGACGATCAACGCGTCGCGCGACACCATGGTGACGACGAGCCAGAGCGGCAATTGCCCGATGAAGCCCATGACGACGAAGACCGAAACCAGCAGCAGCTTGTCGGCGATCGGGTCGAGATAGGCGCCGAGCGTGGACTGCTGGTTGAAACGGCGGGCAATGAAGCCGTCGACGCCGTCGGAAATGCCGGCAATGAGAAAACCGGCGAAGGCCCAGTCCCAGCGCGCCTGCAGCATTGCCAGCACCACCGCCGGCACCAGAACAAGGCGCAGGATGGTGATCAGATTGGGGATGGTCAAAGCGTGCCTGCCGGGTTTGCTTCTAATACATGATGGAGACGGAGGAGGATCGCAAGGGAGAAGCGCCGGACGTGGCAAAGGTCTGTGAGTGAACCACCCCTTTTGCCCTGCCGGCCATCTCGACAGTCTCGCGTATATACGATGTCCCTAACCTTCACGGAAAATGTGCGGTCGCTGGACAGCGAAGTACAGCGACCTGGGCTCGCGGCGACACCTTCCTTGGTCAGACCGCAGACGCCTCGAGGATGGAAATGGGTCCTCGGGTCTGAATCACGTGTTCAAGGCGTAGCCCGGCGGCGTCGAACAAGCTTGCATATTGGGTCCGCGTTCTCTCCAGGCCGCCAGTGACGGCGAGCATGACCACGTCGATACCCTTGATCTGGTTCGGTTCGTCACCTGGCGGCACGAGCGTCTCGGCCACAAGCACCTTCCCGTTCGGCAGCATTGCCTTGCGGCAATTTCGCAGGATCTCCGCGGCACGCCCATCATCCCAATCGTGAACGACCTTCTTGATGACATAGACGTCACCGGTGGGAACACTTTCAAAGAAATTACCGGCGACAAATTCGGTGCGCGGCAGGTCGCCTCCGGCACCCTGGCGCGCTGCCGCGACGCCCGAAGGCAGATCGAAAAGCACGCCGTCCAGGTGAGGGTTGCGCGCCAGGATCGCCGAGAGAAGCTGGCCATGTCCACCGCCAACGTCGACGATCCGCGTGAACGGCTTGAAATCATAGGCTTCGGCAATGGCCTCGTTACTGCCTTGGCTCAAGGCGACCATGGCACGCTGAAACAAGGCAGCCTGCTCCGGATGTTCCGACAGCCAGTCAAACCTTGGGCTCCCGAAAACCTTGTCGAAGGCCGGCTTTCCGGTGCGAACAGAATGCAGGAGCTGCTCGAAGGCAAGATAGGCCTCGCTGTTGATCATACGAACGAAGTCACGGGGACCCGGCTGATCGGAGCGCAGCACCGCACCAACCTCCGTCAACTCGAAATGACGGGGCAGCACTTCCCTAAACACCCCTTCAGGCGCGAGAAGTCGCATTACACGATAAAGCGAGTCAGCATCCGATTGAGTGGCAGCCGCCAGTTCATCTACCGACCGCTCGTTGGCAGCCAGGAGATCGGGGATGCCGAGTTCGATAATGACGCGCAGCGCCTGTGACACGGCGAATCCGAAGCCTAGTCTCATGACCTGTTGCGAAGGATTGAGCATGGCTTGTCCCCCAATGCCTGATGCATGGCAACAGAGCACCAACAACAACTACATACAAGGATGCAAAGGGGGGAGGCGAAATGGAGACGCGAGGTTTGCCTCCGATGAGAGAGGTTTGCCTCCGATGAGAAACGAGGGCGGAGGAGATTTTGCACAAGGGGCGCCATCGCTTCGCTTTTATCGGGGGCAAAAGCCAACCATTCTGTCGTCATCCTTGCGAGGCGCAGCCGTTCATGCGAAGAGCCCGCAAACGAGCAGGAAAATTGCGATGAGCAAGCGCGACACAAGCCAGGCCAAAACGGGCCAGCCCAAAACGAGCAAGCCCGAAACGAGCAAGCGCAGAAACGGGCTCACCTATGCCGAGGCCGGTGTCGATATCGACGCGGGCAATCTCATGGTCGAGAAGATCAAGCCGTTGGTGCGCGCGACGCGCCGGCCGGGCGCCGATGGCGAGATCGGCGGTTTCGGCGGCCTGTTCGACCTCAAGGCCGCCGGCTTCACCGATCCGGTGCTGGTGGCGGCCAATGACGGCGTCGGCACCAAGCTCAAGATCGCCATCGATGCCGGCAAGCACGACACGATCGGTATCGACCTCGTCGCCATGTGCGTCAACGACATCGTCGTGCAAGGTGCCGAACCCCTATTCTTCCTCGACTATTTCGCCACCGGCAAGCTCGATCCCGATCAGGGCGCCGCGATCGTCGGCGGCATTGCCGAGGGCTGCCGCCAGGCCGGCTGCGCGCTGATCGGCGGCGAGACAGCCGAGATGCCCGGCATGTACCATGGCAACGACTACGACCTTGCCGGCTTTGCGGTGGGCGCGGCAGAACGCGGCCAGCTTTTGCCGACCGACGACATCGTCGAAGGCGACGTGCTGTTGGGCCTGGCCTCCTCGGGCCTGCATTCGAACGGATATTCTCTGGTGCGCCGCATCGTCGCCGTCAGCGGCCTGGCGTGGGGCGACCCGGCGCCATTCAACGATGAGGCCACGCTTGCAGAGGCGCTGCTTGAGCCGACCCGCATCTACGTCAAGTCGATCCTCAAGGCTATCCGCAACACGCATGGCATCAAGGCGCTGGCCCACATCACCGGCGGCGGCTTCCCCGAGAACATTCCGCGCGTGCTGCCCAAGGATTTTTCGGCCGAACTCGATCTCGAGGCGATCGACGTCCCTCCAGTGTTCTCGTGGCTGGCCAAGACCGGCGGTGTGGCGCCGGAAGAGATGATGCGCACCTTCAATTGCGGCATCGGCATGATTTTGGCGGTCGCGTCCGGCCAGGCGGCGCAGGTCGCCGCCGTGCTGCAGGAGGCCGGCGAGACGGTGACGCCGATCGGCCGCATCGTGCCGCGCCGAGATGCCGGCGTCATCTATCGGGGCTCGATCGGCCTATGAGCGCGCAGAGGAAACGCACCGTTGTCCTGATCTCGGGGCGCGGCTCCAACATGACCGCGCTGATCGCGGCGGCCAGCGACCCGGCCTTCCCGGCCGAGATCGTCGGCGTCATTTCCGACAAGGCCGACGCCGCCGGCCTCGGCATCGCCAAGGCGCGCGGTATCGCCACGCAAGTCATCTCGCGTGCCGACCATGGCAGCAAGCAGGCGCATGACGCCGCCATCGACGCAGCGCTCACGGCATTCAATGCCGATATCGTGGCGCTGGCCGGCTACATGCGCATCCTCACCCCCGGCTTCGTCCAGAAATGGCAGGGCCGCATGATCAACATCCACCCTGCCCTGCTGCCTGCTTTCAAGGGGCTCGACACCCATGCGCGCGCACTCGCCGCCGGCATGCGCATCCATGGCTGCACGGTGCATTTCGTTACCTCCGAGATGGATGACGGCCCGATCATCGCCCAGGCGGCCGTGCCGGTGATGGTCGGCGACAATGCGGATACATTGGCTGCCCGCGTGCTGAAGACCGAGCACCGGCTCTATCCGCTGGCGCTGGGGCTGGTCGCCGAGGGCAAGGCACGCATGGAGGCCGGCCGTACCGTGCTAGCCCACTTTGCCGACGATGCCGACAACAGCACTTCGGTGGTGATGGCGCCCGACCCGCTGCGCGAGGAAGCCGACCTCGAGCATCTGGCGCGCATCACGCCGTGAGTCGAGGGCGTGGTGATGAAACAGCTTCTCCTGCTTCGCCACGCCAAATCGAGTGGGGACGATCCGGCACTCGATGATTTCGACCGTCCGCTCGCCGACCGTGGATTGAAGGCGGCACAATCGATGGGGCGCGAGCTTGTAGCGCGCGACTGGCTGCCGGACCTGGCGCTGGTGTCGCCGGCACTGCGCACCCGCGACACGTGGCGGCTGGTGGCGGCGGAACTGCCTGCGCATCCCAAGGTCGCATTCGCCAAGGCGCTCTACGATGCTTCGGCGGCGGATATTCTAAGCCAGATTCGTCAGGTCGATCCGTCGGACGGCAGCGTGCTTGTGGTGGGGCACAATCCGGGTCTGGAAGATCTGGCCAACCAGCTTGCCGGGCCAAGGTCGGAGGCCAAGGCGCGCAAGAAGCTCGCTGAAAAATTCCCGACAGCAGCCCTCGTGCGCTTCGTTTTCGAGGGCGACTGGTCGGCCCTGTCCAGCGCCCGGCTGACACATTTTCTGCGGCCGAAGGATCTGGGCTAGAGTGCAAGACAGGTAGCGGGCAGCCTGCCGCGCACCCGCTCGAGCCATCAGTTGCCCCAGATGCCCTGACCGGATTCGGGCCAGTTGGTCCTCATCTTGGCATCGGTCGCCTTGTGCTTGGCCATATCCATGGTCCTGACCGAGCCGGTGACGGCATGATCGACGCTGACAGCAGGCTGGTTGGCAGTGCCGGATCCGTAGTGATCGCTGCCGGCAAAGGCGCTGCCCGTGGCAACGAGGATGACGGCGGCAATGAAAGCAATTCTGTTCATTTCAAGTCTCCTGGTTCTTGCGTTAGGCGGCGCCTTGGGAGGACGGTCCCGCTAAGAACAAGACCCTGGGCAGTCCGGTTTTATTCCCGGATGTGGAATGTTTTGGGACGCGGAATGTTTTTGCCGACTGCGAAGATCGCTGCTCAAGCCGGCGCCGCGGGCTGCGAGTCCCCGAAGCACAAAAAACAAGAGCGGCGGGCCAAGCCCACCGCTCTTTGTAGTCAAGACTTGCCTGGATTAACGGCCCCAGATGCCCCGGCCAGATTCAGCCGGCACCTTGGCGTTGGCGTCGCCCTGTGCTTTCGAGAGCTTCAGGATCGAGCCGGTGTGCGAGGTGTCGATGTTGAAAGTCGACTGGCCCGAAATCGACTGGCTCGAAGTCGACTGATTGGGAACCGGCTGGTTGGCATTGTAGGAGCCGTAATTGTCGCTGCCGGCGAAAGCGGTGCCCGTGGCAACGAGAATGGCGGCGGCGGTGAGTGCGATCTTGGTCATTTTATTTACTCCAACGGTTCTCTGTTCTGTCCGTCTAGTGCGTGCCCTTGGGAGGAATTTCGCGTCGCTCGGACCACCCCGAGATGGGTTTGCCCTGCCGCGGATTCCAATCACGAAGATGTTCCACGGATTGTGAGATTTCGGCCCTTGAAATTCGACAAATAGCCTTGGCAGTCATAATTTTACGCTCAAAATCAAGTTGTTAACATACGTCATCACCGTGGGCGCGACCGTGCACCGAGCCGGTCGTTCACTCTACGCTGCACGGTCCGTCAACAGAAAACGAACCGATCGGTTCGATTTGAACCTATTTGGCCGCTCCGGAGTTCTTTTTTGCGATGCCGACGCGGGCGAGGTACGGATCCGAACAACCAACCGGGACGACAAACCGGCCCTATCGGCGGTCATGCGGTGATACGCCACCCTGTCGTGGCACACCCAACGGGTCGCTCAGTCCCAGCACGTCGCGCATGTCATATTCGCCGGGCGGGCGTCCCGCCACCCAGAGTGCGGCGGCGATGGCGCCGCGGGCGAACATGATGCGGTCGCCGGCCGAATGCGACAGGGTCACGGTCTCGCCCTCGGCGCAGAAGATGGCGCTATGTTCGCCGATGATGCTGCCGCCACGCATCACCGCAAAGCCGATCTCGCCGGCTGGACGCGGGCCGGTGACGCCGTCGCGGACCCGCCTTGCGACCGTCTCCAGGTCGATGCCGCGCCCGCCGGCTGCGGCTTGCCCCAGCATCAGCGCCGTCCCCGATGGCGCATCGATCTTGTGGCGATGATGCGCCTCGACAATCTCGACATCCCAGTCGTCGGGATCGAGCGCCTTCGCCGCCCGCTCGACCAATCCGACCAGCATGTTGAGCCCGAGCGAAAAGCTGCCGGAGCGCACGATTGCAATGGTTTTCGCGGCAGCGACGATGGTCGCCAACTCAGCGGTGCTGAATCCTGTCGAGCCAATGACCAGGGCCGGCCCGCCGCGCTCGGCGCAAATCCTGGCCAGCTCGGCCGACGCAGCCGGCGTGGTGAAATCGATCACGATTTCGGCCATGGCAAGCGCCTCGTCGCGGCTCACCAGACCTTCGCCGACGATCCCCGGCCGGTGAAAGCGGGCGGTGAGCGCCAGCCGCGCATCGGCCTGCACGGCATCCGCCATCTGACGGCCCATGCGGCCCAGCGCGCCCGCGAGGGCTATCCTGGTCGGTGGTTGGGGCATGGCGCCAGAGACTATTTCCACATGCCGCGCATGCGCGCGCCGATGTCGACGCGCACCTCAGGCCGGGCCGCCCTGCCCTGTGCCGCCTGCGCGCTCGGCCATGATACCTGTTGGAATGCCGCAAGGATCGAAGCCGGGATGAAGCGCGTGCGCGAGGCATAGAGATGGCGGTCGCCGCGCGCCGCCTGGCCGTGCGGAAAGAAGCGCTGCGGCATGACGAGGTTGAGATTGTCCTTGGCCCGCGTCATCGCCACGTAAAGCAACCGGCGCTCCTCGTCGATATCTTCCTTGGTGCCGACGCCGAGATCGGCCGGGATGCAGCCATCGACCGTGTTGAGCACGAAGACGTTCTTCCATTCCTGGCCCTTGGCCGAATGGATGGTCGACAGGATCAGATAGTCCTCGTCGCGATGCGGCGGGCCGGCCTGGTCGCTGGTCGCGTCCGGCGGGTCGAGCGTCAGTTCGGTCAGGAAGCGTTCACGCGACGCATAGCCCGACCCGATCTGCTCGAGCTGCAACAGGTCGGCCCGGCGCGTCGTCGCATCCTCGTGGATGCGTTCCAGATGTGGCTCATACCACAGCCTGATCTGTTCGAGGTCGGCCGGCCATTTGGAGCCCGCCCGCAGGCCGGAATAGAGCGAGACGAAGCCCGGCCAGTCATCGGCCGCGCGTTGCGGTGGGCGCCAGCCGGCCAGGCCCATCGCTTCATCGAGCGCCGTCGTCATGGTCTCGACGATCTGCGCGGCGGCCGAAGGGCCGATACCCGGCATCAATTGCAGCACGCGGAAACCTGCAACGCGGTCGCGCGGGTTTTCGGCAAAGCGCAGCACCGCCAGCACGTCCTTGACGTGAGCGGCATCGAGGAATTTCAGGCCGCCGAATTTCACGAAGGGGATGTTGCGCCGCGTCAGCTCGATCTCCAGCGGCCCGCTGTGGTGAGAGGCGCGAAATAGCACCGCCTGGGATTTCAGCACTGTCCCGGCTTCTCGCTCGGCCAGGATCGTATCGCAGACGAAATTAGCCTGCTCGACCTCGTCGCGCACGGTCACCAGCCTCGGTCTGTCGGTCGACTTGCGCTCCGACCACAGGTTTTTGGTGAAGCGTTCCGAGGCCTCGCCGATCACGGCATTGGCGGCGGCGAGAATGGTTTCGGTCGAGCGGTAATTGCGCTCCAGCATCACCACATCGGCGGCCTGCGCGAACTGGTTGGGGAAGTCGAGGATGTTGCGCACCTCGGCGGCGCGGAACGAATAGATCGACTGTGCATCGTCACCGACGACAGTTAGCCCGGCGCCGTCGGGTTTCAGCGCCAGCAGGATCGAGGACTGCAAGCGGTTGGTGTCCTGGTATTCATCGACCAGCACATGGTCGAAACGTCCTCCCAGATGGGCCGCTATTTCAGGTTCGGCCGTCATCTGCGCCCAGTAGAGCAGCAAATCGTCGTAATCGAGCACGTTCTGCGCCTGCTTGGCCTCCACATAACCAGCGAACAGAAGTTTCAGCTGCTCCGCCCAGCCGACACACCAGGGAAAGGCAGATCCCAATACCTCGTTAAGCGGCGCCTGCGCATTGACGGCGCGCGAATAGATGGCAAGGCAGGTGCCCTTGGTGGGGAAACGCGCTTCCGTTTTCGAGAAGCCGAGCTCATGCCGCACCAGGTTCATCAGGTCGGCGGAGTCCTCGCGATCATGGATGGTGAAGGCCGGGTCGAGGCCAATCTCCAGCGCATAGTCGCGCAGCAGCCGCGCTCCAATGCCGTGAAAGGTGCCGGCCCAGGTCAGTGCGTCGGTGATGACAGCTGCATCACGGCCGAGCACTTCGCCGGCGATGCGCTCGACACGCTTGGCCATTTCGGATGCCGCGCGGCGCGAGAACGTCATCAGCAGGATGCGGCGCGGGTCGGCCCCCTTGACGATAAGATGAGCGACGCGATGCGCCAACGTGTTGGTCTTGCCCGAACCGGCGCCGGCAATGACCAGCAACGGACCGGCGATCTTGCCGTCGCCATGCTCAACGGCCTGGCGTTGGGCGTCGTTCAGCCGCGCGAGATAGGCAGGCTGGATGGTCGGTTCCCGAAAGGTCGAATCAGCGGCGGCGAGGTTCATCGCCCATCAAGCATCGTTTCTGCTTTGTTCGCAACGTCGATGCGAAGCAGATCGGCCCCCCGGACCGAGGAAACGGATCGCGCCTAGCGTTGCGGATCGACACTCATGGCGGCTGATTGCCGACGCAAGGTCTCGCGATCATATTTCGACGGCGGCAACAGCAGCGGGTCGACTGTATCGGGCACGTCTTCGACCATCTTCCTGGCGATACGATAGGCGACATAGACCAAAGCGCCGGCGACAAGCAGACGGAACATGGCTGCAACACTCCATTGGAGCAGGACCAACCGAGGAGACGGCATTTGGTTCCCTTTGCCGATGTTCAGGCGCGGTAAGAAAATCGAGGGGCGGCGACAGCTTCCGCCAACGCGCACGTTCGGTGATGCATTCCTTGAGACGCGTCAGCAAAGAGGGCGTTTGGGAGAAGAAGGCCGGCGCCGCTTGGGAGGAAGAATGAAGCGCCGGCCAAGCGGATAATTAGGTCCGCCGCACCAAAGAGGTTAGCTGAGTCTTTCCCTTGCGTCATCGGTCGATTGTTTACGTTAAAAGCGTACCGACCCGCACAAGCGGTCTATCGCCGGCCAAGCGTGTCTTGACCATCATCCCTGCAATTCCTTGAGGAGTTTAAAACCGCGAGCTGGCTGGCAATACCCATGGTGTTTGGGCCAGCGGCGAGCGCGGCAACCCGCGATCATCTCCCGGCTTCGCCACCGAGCCTTTGCCTGACCACGGCGACGTGGAAATTCGTGCCGAACAACAGCCCGTCATCGTTAAAGTCGTAGCTGGAATTGTGCAGCGGCGCGGAAGCCTCGCCATTGCCGAGGAAAACGAAGCAGCCCGGCACATGGTCGAGAAAGCGGGCGAAATCCTCGGAGGCGGTCATCGGCTCGCGGGCGACAGCGATATTGCCGGGCTCGAAGACGTCTCTTGCGGCCGCGAACGCGGCATCGACCAGTTCAGCATCATTGCGCAGCGGCACGAACTCGCGGCTGTACTCAACCTCGGCGGTGACGTTGTAGGCGGCGGCGGTGCCCTCGGCGACGATGCGCATCTGCCGCTCGATCTCGGCGCTGACCTCGGGGCGGAAGCTGCGCGCATCACCGAGAATGCGGGCAAGGCCGGGTAGAGCGTTGCGGGTGCCGTCGGTGATCAGCTCGGTCACCGAAACCACCGCTATGTCGGCCGGGCTCAGCCGGCGTGAGATGATGGTCTGCAGATTGGTGACCAGCGCGCAGGCGGCGACCAGCGTTTCGTTTCCCGCATGCGGTCGCGCGGCGTGGCCACCAAGCCCTTTCAGCACGATCTCGAAGATATCCTCGGCCGACATGATGGGACCGGCTCGGGTCTCGAAATACCCGATGGGCAGGCCGGGCATGTTGTGCAGGCCAAAGATCTCGTCAAAGGGAAAGCGCTGCATCAGGCCATCGTCGAGCATGGCGAGTGCGCCCTTGCCCCATTCCTCGGCCGGCTGGAAGACGAAGCGCACGGTGCCGTCGAAACCGCCCTCGCTGGCCAGCAGCTTTGCCGCGCTGAGCAGCATGGTGGTGTGGCCATCATGGCCGCAGGCATGCATGAAGCCGGGATTGCCGGAACGGTAGGGCGCGTCCGACTGCTCGGTGATGCGTAGCGCATCCATGTCGGCCCTCAGCGCAATCGCCCGGTTGCCGCTGCCGCGCTTCAGCGTGCCGACGACGCCGGTGCCGCCGACGCCTTCGGTGACATCGTCGAGGCCGAACTCACGCAGTTTGGCGGCGACGAAGGCTGCGGTACGCTTCTCCTCGAAGCCGAACTCCGGATGCGCATGCAGGTCACGCCGCCAGGAAATCATCTCCTGCTTCAGCGCGTCACGATCGAGTTCAGACATTCTTCTGCCTTCCCTGAGCTACTTTGCCAGTTGCGCGGCCACATCAAGCAGGATGTTGGCGCCGGCAACAAGCTCTGCATCTCCGGTGTGCTCGTGCGGACTATGGCTGATGCCACCGGCGCTCGGCACGAAGATCATCGCTGCCGGGGCGATGCGCGCCATCATCTGTGAGTCGTGACCGGCGCCGGACGTCATCCGCTTGACGCCAAGGCCGCGGTCTTTCGCGGCGGTCTCGATCCGCTCGACGATGCTGATATCAAAGATCACCGGCTCGAAGCGGGCCAGTTGCTCCACCGAGACCGTCACCTTCTCGGTGAGGGCAAGCTGCTCGAGATAGGCCGCAAGTGCCGCCTCCTCCGCCTGCAGGCGCTGTTCGTCGGGGTCGCGCAGATCGATGGTGAAGACGGCGCGCGAGGGAATGACATTGATGGCATTCGGTTCGAAGCGGATCGTACCGACGGTAGCCACCGTCGGCGCATTCGAGGCTTGGACCCGATCGAGCAGGAAGGTGATGACACGGACGGCGGCGTGGCCGGCATCGCTGCGCATCGACATCGGCGTGGTGCCGGCATGATTGGCGACGCCGTCGATGGTGACGCGTTGCCAGGAGATGCCTTGCAGATTCTCCACCGCACCGATCGGCACGCCTTCCCGCTCCAGCACCGGCCCCTGCTCGATATGCAGTTCGAGATAGGCGTGCGGCTTGAGGAAGCCGGGTTCCCGGTCGCCGGCGTAGCCGATGCGGGCGAGTTCCTGCCCAAGCACTCTGCCGTCGGTGCCGACGGCCGCCAGCACCGTTTCGGCATCGATGCCGCCGGCATGGACCAGCGAACCCATCATGTCGGGGGTGTAGCGCACGCCCTCCTCATTGGTGAAAGCGGCGACCGCGATCGGGCGCGACGGCGAAAAGACTGATGCCTTGAGCGTCTCGATCACCTCCAGTCCGGCAAGCACGCCGTAGCAGCCGTCATAAATGCCGGCATCGATATGCGAGCCGATGAGCAGCGGCGCCTGCCCGGCATTTTCCAGGCTTTGCCAGATACCGAAAATGTTGCCGACCCGGTCGACAGCGATATCGAGCCCGGCCTGCCGCAGCCAGCCGACAAAGAGGTCGCGGCCCTGCTTGTCGGTGTCGGAGGCGGCCAGCCGGATCAGCCTGCCCTCACTGTCGCGGCCGACGGCACCGAGTTCGTGGATATGGCCAAGCAGACGCTGTGCATCGATTGCGATCATGACGTTGCCTCGGCTGTCATCTTGCCGGCCAGCACATCGGCCGGGCTCATGCCGACCAGCTCGGCATAGCGATGCGGGTCGGTGGCGCCTTCGGTGTTGATCACCAGCACCCGCGATTTGCCGTCAAGCCCAAGATCAGCATGGTTGTCGGCCACCGCCCGGATCAGTCCGGCAAGGCCGACGCCGCCGCTTTCGCCAGCAACGATCACCGGATCGCCAGCGCTCGGCCGCGCCAGCCGCCGCATCACCGCGATGGCGTCGTCTTCACCGACCGTCATGAAAGCGTCGGCGACGCGTGCCAGCACCCGCCAGGCGACCGGCGAGGCCTCGTAGCATTCAAGCATGGCCATCACCGTCGGCCGGCCGTGCGCGATCTTGACCGGGCGCCCGACCTGGGCGGCCGCAAAAACACAGGCGGCACGCGCCGGCTCGACCACGATGAGGGTCGGCCTGGCATCACCAAGCACGATGGCGAGATGGCCGGCCAGCGCTGCGGCAATGCCACCGACACCGGCTTGCACGAAGACATGAGTTGGCGCCCGAGGGAGCTGGCGTAGCGCCTCGCGCACGATCGCCGTATAGCCCTGCATGACGAGGCCTGGAATGTGCTCGTAGCCCGGCCAAGAGGTGTCGGAGACCACGGTCCAGCCCTTCTCGGCCGAAACCTGGGCTGCTTGCCTGACCGAGTCGTCATAATTGCCGTCGACGCGGATCATCTCGGCGCCATAGCGGGCGATTGCCGCGATGCGCTCCTCGCTGACGCCGGCGTGGACGAAGATAGCCGCTCGCGCACCGACGAGTTGCGCGCCTTGCGCGACCGAGCGGCCATGATTGCCGTCGGTCGCACAGGCAAATGTTATCGTCGCGGCGATGGCCCGCACATCCGGCCGATCGAGATCGGCCACATCGACGGGCCGGCCAAGCCTGGTGCTTGCCTCCTCCAGCACCAGGCGGAAGACGGCATAGGCGCCGCCCAGCGCCTTGAAGCTGCCGAGGCCGAGGCGAAAGCCCTCGTCCTTGATATGGATGGCGCCCAGCCCGAGTTCGGCGGCGAGCGCCGGCAGCGCATGCAGCGGCGTCACCAGGTGATTGTCGCGATGGGCAAGAAAACGCTCGACAGTATTGGCGCCGGCAACGCCGAGGGTTTCGGCATCGACCGGATCGAGTGGCAGGTGATGCAAAGCATTGCCGTTGAGCAGGAACACTGGCGGCCTCCTTGGCGTTCAATGAGAATATATTGCAGGATTGGCGCAAGGAGCGCTGTAATACGGCCTTCTAAATGCAAATTTGTTTCGCCGGGATATCTCCATTGCCTGTATCGCCACCCTCGCTCGACAGTTTCGATCTCGCCATCCTTGCCATCCTGCAACGCGACAACACGACGCCGCAGCGGCTGATCGGCGAAGCGGTCAACCTCTCGGCGCCGGCGGTGCAGCGCCGCATCAAGCGTATGGAGCAAACCGGCGTCATTGCCGGCAATGTCGCGGTCATCGAGCCGGCGGCGGTCGGCCAGCCCATCACCATCTTCGTCGAGGTGGAACTCGAGAGCGAACGCGCCGAACTGATCGACGCGGCCAAGCAGCAATTCTCGGCGACCCCTGAAATCCAGCAATGCTACTACGTCACCGGCGAGGCCGATTTCATCCTGGTCATCACGGTGGCCGACATGGGCGCCTATGAGGCGCTGACGCGAAAACTGTTCTTCGACAGCAACAATGTCCGGAAGTTCCGCACTTTCGTTGCCATGGACCGGGTTAAGGTCGGGCTGACGGTGCCCTTGCCCGGCTGAAAATTGCTGGCGTGGCAGGCTCCGGCTGCCACGCTTTTGCCATTCTCCGGAAGCGAATTTGTTGGCGGAGGCGCGCTTGGACGACACCACCCCAGTTGCGATCATCGGTGCCGGGCCGGCGGGCCTGGCTATTGCCGCGTGCCTGCGACAGGCCGGGCAGGACTTCGTCCTCCTCGAAAAAGAGCAGCAATCCGCGCCCGCCTGGCGACGCCACTATGAGCGCGTCCACCTGCACACGACCAAACGCTATTCTTCGCTGCCCTTCGTGCCCTTTCCGAAGGACTATCCGCGCTATGTACCGCGCGATCTCTTCACCGCATATCTCGATGCCTATGCGCAACGTTTCGATCTGCGGCCCCGATTTGGAGAAGCGGTGCGGGCGATCACCCGGCAAGGCAGAAGCTGGCTCGTGGACACGACAACAGGCCCCTTGCACGCTTCAAACGTCGTGATCGCGTCGGGTAACAACGCAGAGCCGCTGATGCCCGGATTTGCCGGCGCCGATGCCTTTAGGGGCAAAAGCCTGCATAGCGCTGACTATCGCAACGCCATGCCTTTTGCCGGCCAGTCGGTGCTGATCGTCGGCATGGGCAATACCGGCGCCGAGATTGCACTCGATCTTGTGGAAGGCGGTGCGCGACCGACGATTTCGGTGCGCGGCGGCGTTCATATCGTGCCGCGCGAGTTGCTCGGCGTGCCCATCCAGATGATCGGCATGGCGGCGCGCCTGATGCCGCAACGCATCAACGATGCCTTGTTCCCCATCATCCTCGATCTGGCATTGGGCAGGCTGGAGACATACGGGCTCAGGCGGCCACAGCAAGGAATGCTGCAGCAGATCGCGCTCTCGTCGCGCATTCCGACGATCGATGTCGGCACCATCCGCAAGATCCGCGAAGGCGCGATCAAGGTCGCACCCGACATTGCCGAGATCACTGAACAAGGCGCCCGTTTTGTCGACGGCAAGCATGGCGAGTTCGACGCGATCATCTTCGCCACCGGCTTCCGGCCGGGCTATACCAAGCTGCTGGAGCCCGGCGTCCAGCCGGGCCGCAGCGGCGTCAATGCGAGGGCTTCGGATCTCGGCCTTTATCTCATCGGCTTTCACAATCCGGTCACCGGATTGCTGCGCGAAATCTCGATCGAGGCAGAGCAGATCGCCGACGACATCCGCCTGCGACGAGACCGAAAGAAGACGGCTGAAATCCTGCCGGTATGATTGGGCGCGAGGGGAGCTGAATTCTCAGCCTGCCGCGCGCAGCCAGACCTTGTTGTCGTGGAAGGCAGCACCGCCATAGGGCGCGGGCGCATCGGCGCCGGTCAGCACGTTGATGCCTTCGCCGCGCTCATGCGCGCTGTTTGGCCAGATGCCTTCGGCGATGACGACGCCGCGCTTGAGACCGTCGAAGAGTTTTGCGTGCAGCACGACCTCGCCACGCTGATTGCCGACCTCGACGCGGTCTCCGTCGGCCAGCCCATGCGCCGCGGCATCGTCGGGGTGCAGGAGGAGTTCCGGGCGACCTTCCCTGGCCTTCGACACCGGTGTCTCCGAAAAGGTCGAATTGAGGAAGTTGCGTGCCGGCGACGTCGTCAGCCGGAACGGATGTGCTTCGTCGGCGACCTCGATCAGGTCGACATGGTCGGGGAATTCCGGCAGCAGCGCCACCGGGCCGAACAGGCCCATGCTTTTCGGTGGCCGGTTGGGCGCCGCCTGCCCGGTCCAGTCGGCGCGGAAGCGGAATTTTCCGTCCGTATGGCCAAATCCCTTGATGAAATGCGCGGTGTCGAAATCCGGCTGCAGGTCGACCCACTTGTCTTCCTTCAAGCTGTCGAAGCTGCCCAGCCCGCGCTTGCCAAGGATGATGTCGATATGCTGCTGCTCGGTGAGACCAAAACCCGGACGGTCGGCGACGCCGAGGCGCTCAGCCAATTCCTCGATGACGAAATGGTTGGTGCGCGGCCCTTCCGGCGGCTCGATCAGCTTGGGGCCGAGCGTTATGTGCTGGTTGCCGCCACCCTTGTAGACGTCGTCATGTTCAAGGAACATCGTCGCCGGCAGCACGACATCGGCAAGCTTGGCCGTGTCGGTCATGAATTGCTCATGCACGCAGGTGAATAGATCGTCGCGCATAAAACCTTGCTTCACCAGCCGTTGTTCTGGCGCCACATTCACCGGGTTGGTGTTCTGGATCAGCATCGCCGTCAACGGCGGGCCGCCATAAAGCGCGTCGCTGGCGCCGGTCAGCACCGGGCCGATGCGCGAATGGTCGAGATGACGGATCGAGGGATCGCGCATCCTGGTGCCTTCCAGCACATCCTGGTTGAGCTTGAAGATGCCGGAATTGGAATGGAAGGCGCCGCCGCCCTCATATCGCCAGCTGCCGGTGACAGCCGCGATGCACGACGCGGCATGCATGTTGACGGCGCCATTGCGCTGGCGCGCGAAACCATAGCCGAGGCGGAAATAGGTTTTCTTGGTCGTGCCGACGAGGCGGGCGAAGGCCTCGATCTCGGCGACCGTCAAGCCGGTGATACCAGCCGCCCACTCCGGCGTGCGCGTCTTGAGATGCTCTTCCAGCCCTTTCGGGTCGTCGGTGTATTTTTCGAGATAGGCGCGGTCAGCGAGGCCGTCGCGAAACAGCACATGCATGACAGCACACGCCAGCGCGCCATCGGTGCCTGGCTTCAACACCAGGCCGAGATCCGCCTGCTTCATCGTCGCGTTCTCGTAGACATCAATGACAACGATCTTCGCGCCGCGCTCCTTGCGCGCCTTGACGGCGTGGGTCATGACGTTGACTTGGGTGACCACGGCGTTGGTGCCCCAGATCACCACGCAGTCGGATTTCGCCATCTCGCGGGGATCGGGGCCACGCAGCGCGCCGGCCCCCATCATCCAGCCGGTCCAGGCCAGGTTGGTGCAGATCGAACCGAAGAAGCCGGAATACTTTTTCGCGTGGCGTAGCCGGTCGATGCCGTCACGCTGCACCAGCCCCATCGTGCCGGCATAATAGTAGGGCCAGACTGTCTCCGAGCCGTATTTTTCCTCGGCCGCGATGAATTTCTCGGCGACGAGGTCGAGTGCTGCCTCCCAGCTCGCTTCCTTCCAGGCGCCGTCGCCCTTGGCGCCGGCGCGGATCAGCGGCTTCAGCAAACGGTCGGGATGATGGACGCGGTCAGCGTAACGGGCAACCTTGGCGCAGACGACACCGGCAGTATAGCTGTTGGACTTGGCGCCATGGACGCGGCCGATGCGATTGCCGTCGAGCAGTTCGACCTCGAGCGCGCAGGTCGAGGGGCAGTCATGCGGACAGGCCGAATGGCCGATGCGGAGCTTGGCGTGCTGGTTCATGGCATTTGTCTAGCGGGTTTGGGGGGCGGCGTGTAGGGCCAGATGATTAGCTAATCTCCCCCCACGTGGGGGAGATTACGCACTCACTCCGCCGTGCCTTCCTCGTATTCGGCAGACATGCTGAGCCATTTTTCCTCGTGGCCGGCCAGCGTCTGGGCCAGTTGCGAGCGCTCCTTGGCCAGCCGCGTCGCCGTCGAGGGATCCTTTTCGTAGACGGCCGGATTGGACAGTTCGTCCTCGATGCCGTCGATACGCTTGCGGATGCGGTCCATCAGCGCTTCGGTGGCACGGATTTCCTTGGCCAGCGGTTCGAAGGCGGCGCGGCGCGCCGCTGCATCGCGGCGGCGATCGGCTTTTGACGCCTTGTCGGCCTCACGCTTGCCGCGGCGGTCGCCGGACACGCCGGTGACCAGCGTCTTATAGTCCTCGAGGTCGCCATCATACGGGCTGACGGCACCATCCTTGACCAGCCAAAGCCGGTCGGCGGTCGCTTCGAGCAGATGGCGGTCGTGCGAGATCAGGATGACGGCGCCAGGAAATTCGTTCAGCGCATGGATCAGCGATTCGCGGCTGTCGATGTCGAGATGGTTGGTTGGTTCGTCGAGGATGAACAGGTTGGGGCCTTCGAAGGCCGACAGCCCCATCAACAACCGCGCCTTCTCGCCGCCCGACAAATCCTTGGCGGCGGTGTTCATCTTCTCGGTAGTCAGGCCGAACTGGGCAACGCGGCCGCGCACCTTCGATTCCGGGGCCTCCGGCATCAGCCGGCGGACATGCTCATAGGCGTTCTCTTCCGGCCTGAGATCGTCGAGCTGATGCTGGGCAAAGATCGCCACCTTCAGCCCGGGCGCCACCGTCATGGTGCCGCTCTCCTGCTTGAGCCGGCCGGACAGCAATTTGGCGAAGGTCGACTTGCCGTTGCCGTTGGCGCCGAGCAGTGCGATGCGGTCGTCGGCGTCGATGCGCAATGTCATCTTCTTGAGAATCGGCTGCCCCTCGGTGTAGCCGACATTGACGTTGTTCAGGGCCACGATCGGCGAGGCCACCGTCTTCACCGGTTCGGGGAACGAGAACGGCCGCACCGAATCGTTCACGATGGCCGCGATCGGCTTCATCTTCTCCAGCGCCTTGATGCGCGACTGTGCCTGTCTCGCCTTGGAGGCCTTGGCACGGAAGCGTTCAACGAAGGATTCCATGTGCTTGCGGGCGGCTTCCTGCTTGACCCGGCCCTTCTCCTGCAACTCCTTCTGCTCGGTATACTGGCGCTCGAACTGGTCGTAGCCACCACGCCAGAAAGTCAGCTTCTTCTGGTCGAGATGGACGATGGAGTTGACGGCGCGGTTGAGCAGATCGCGATCATGCGAGATCAAAAGCACAGTGTGCGGGTATTTCGAAACATAGTTTTCCAGCCACAGCGTGCCTTCGAGATCGAGATAGTTGGTCGGTTCGTCGAGCAGCAGAAGGTCGGGTTCGGCAAACAGCACCGCGGCAAGTGCCACGCGCATGCGCCAGCCGCCGGAGAAGGACGAGGCCGGACGCCTTTGCGCTGCGTCATCGAAGCCAAGGCCGGCGAGAATGGTGGCGGCGCGGGATTCGGCTGAGTGGGCGTCGATATCGGCCAGCCGCATATGGATGTCGGCGATGCGGTGCGGATCGGTCGCCGTCTTTTCCTCTTCGAGCAGCGCCGAGCGTTCGAGATCGGCCTTGAGCACAATCTCGATCAACGGATCCTCGGTGCCCGGCGCTTCCTGCGCCACCTGGCCGATGCGGGTGCTCTTCGGCAGGCTGATCGAGCCTGTCTCGGACGGGAAATCGCCGGTGATGGCCTTGAACAGCGTCGTCTTGCCGGTGCCGTTGCGGCCGACAAGGCCGGCCTTGGTGCCGGCCGGCAAGGTCAGCGAGGCATGGTCGAGAAGCAGGCGTCCGGCCATCCGGAGCGAAAGGTCGTTGATGATCAGCATGGCCGCGCTTTTGCACCGGACATCAACGCTTCGCAAGACCTTGTGGGCCAGTTGGCCGCACAAGGCCTCGAAACGACGCCCGCGAGAACGCCGTCAAGCAGTCGATCAGTGGCTCGCCTACCGACCAGGCAGCGCTTCAGGCAGTCGCCTTGCGCTTCGCTTTGGTAACGGCGGCCGGCACTGCTGCCGGCTTGCGGCCAAGTCCTGTCGACTTTGCCAGAGCCGACCGTGTCGCCGAGTAGTTTGGCGCAACCATCGGATAGTCCGGCGGCAGGCCCCATTTGGCCCGGTAGTCGTCCGGGCTCAGGCCGTAGTCGGTCCGCAGGTGCCGCTTGAGCGACTTGAATTTCTTTCCGTCGTCAAGGCAGATGATGTAGTCGGGGAACACCGACTTCTTCGGATTGACTGCCGGAACAAGGTTTGGGGTTTCCGCGACAGCCGCACCAGCGAGCTTGCGGACCGAAGCGCTGACGCTGGCAATCAACTCGGGCAGACCGGAAGCCGGAAGCGGATTGTTGCCTACATAGGCCGAGACAATATCGGCCGTCAGCTCGATAACGGTCTTATCATCGATATTTGACAATTCTTTCACCCTATTTGCGACAATATCCTCCACCCCAGCGAAGACTTATGTCGATGTATCTCTTTACCCGCGTCCCCCAACGGACCGCCAAGTCTCAACAAGGAATCAAGAATCGGCAGAAATAGCTTTCATGCGAAATCGACGCTGTGCAAATTAGAAAATCTAATACTTCGAACCAGCAGACTTCGCGTCAGGGCTATCGGTCAATATCTCCAGAATACGCTTCCAGCGGGCGCAACGCCCGAAATCCTTCTGTTCTATCGCTTTTTCGGCCTTCATCGCGGCGTAAAGCGGCGCCTCGGCGCCAAATTCCTTGATCAGCCAATGCGCTTCCTGAATGGCCAGGCGTTCATTTTCGTCAAACATGGTTTTCGGCCTCCGAACGTTCCACACCGACCGCGACGCAACTGCCGATGACGAGGACGGCTCCGACGATGGCCGTCATCGTCAGCCGTTCACCGGACAGGGTCAGCAGCAGGGTTGAAGCGATCGGCGTGAGATAGGCCACGACCGCGACCTTGCCGCTGCCTTCGAGCTTCAAGGCGCGCGACCAGAAATAGTAACCCAACCCCATCGGACCGGCGCCGAGATAGAGGCCGAGAGCCAGGTCCGTGCCGACGGGCCAGGTGAAACCGTCGTGAACGCACCACAGAAACGTCAAGGCGACACCGATCAGCGCCGATGGCAGCAATAGGCGTTCCGGTGAGGTGACAACCCGTCCCACCATGATCGAATAGAAGGCCATGCACAGTGCGGATCCGAATGCGGTGAGATAACCGACGAGATCGCCCTGGAGCCAAGATTGGTTACGCCCTCCCGAAATCACCAATGCAACGCCAACGAAGCCCACCACCGCGGCAAGGCCCAGCAGTACCGGGCGCTGCGGATTTTCCAGGGCGATGACCGCCGCCGCGACCATCAACGGCCAGGTGTAGGCCACCAGATTGGCCTCGATAACCGGCATCGAAGCGAAGGCCATGTATTGCAGCACCATGGTGCCGACGAGGCCGATGAAGCCGACGCCGAGAGGCATGAGCGCGGCCCCGGCCGCGACCGGCGCGGCGCTTTCCCGGCTCATCAACCGGATAGCGGCGAAGACGAGTGCGGCGCCTGCAAATTGCAGGAACTGCACCTGCGACACCGGGTGGCTGGCCAGCAGGGATTTGCCGACCAGCGCGTTGGTCGACCACAGAGCCACCGCGCCGGCAGCGAAGGCCAGCGCGGATATCGAGCCTGATCCATGCCGAAAGGTCCGGCATAGGGCTCTATCTCTATGTCTGATCATGATCCCGCCCGAAAACCGGCTCCCACCTTTCGGGATCGTGGCTCGTTACCACGATTCCCTGGCTCCGCCCGGAACCGGCGCGGCGGCGGCGGCGGGCACGGGATGCTCTGCCTCGAACCGGCGATAGGCCGGCAGCTGGTTGGTCCAGACATCTTCGGCCAGTTCGTTGACCCACTCACGGTCGTGGTCGTTGTCGGCGGCGAGATAGAACATGCGGTTGTCGTCGACATAGGGTTTGGCCACCGAGCGCTGGTTGAGCACCAGCGTGACGCGCTCACCGAACCGGATCGGGGCGGTGCGATGCAGGACGCCCAGGAACTGCCCGAGCGTCGCGTAGTTCATCTTGTGATCGATGCGCATGACACGGTTGCGTGGGATCTCACGGCCGGATTCGAGGATGGCGCGGCCGGTTTCGGAGTCGTCGCAGTAGATTTCGAGGTGGCCGCCGACCAGCGGATTGCTGATCGACAGTGGAATGAGTTCGGTGACAGGAACGCCATCGCAATGCCATTCCACGGCGCCGTCCTTGGGGTTCATGAAGGTGACCGTCGAGCCGACGATCGACAGCGGATAAGGCTCCAGCTTGGTGCCCATCATGTCGGACAGCCGCTCCAGGCGCAGCTTGTCATGCAGCAATTCCTTGATCTCGGGGATGAAACGGTCTGCCCCGGTGATGAAGGTCAGATCGAGGTGCTTGTGCACGGCATGGCTGGCCTTGAGCTTCAGAGCAGCCTCCTCGATCGCGGCGAGCAGTGCCGGGTCATAGCCGTGTAGATATTGCGCGACCCCGAAACTCGACACTTTCCAGGCGGTTTCATGGCCGATGATGGCCTCGCGACTCATCGCATAACGCAGTTCGGGAATGGTATGGGCGTTCATTGTACTTCTCCAGGATGGGGGCAACACTTGGTAAACAGTCGATTAAATTAGCCCCCCCTGTAAAATTAGGAATGCTGGTGCTAGTGTAAGCCCAGCTTAAGGTCGAAACCGTGCGTCTGCTCAGTCAGGTCAACCTCAATTCGCTGAAAATCGTCGAGAGTGCTGCGCGGCACGGGAATTTCACGCGCGCCGGCGAAGAACAATTTATCACCGCTTCAGCGGTCAGCCAGCGCGTCAAAAGCCTAGAGGATCAGCTGCGATTCAAGATATTCCAGCGCGGCGGCAATGCGGTGTCGCTGACGCCGGAGGGCGAGACCTATGTCTCGCGCGTTCGCGAGGCGCTGGAGAGAATCGTCGCCGCCAGCATGGAAGCGACCGGGCAATCCCAGGAACATGTGTTGAAGATATCAGTGCTGCCGACCTTTGCGGCACGCTGGCTGTTTCCGCGCCTGCCGCTGTTCCAGCAGCGATATCCGGATATCGTGATGCGGGTCTCGACCTCCTACGCGACGCATGAGTTCACGACCTCCGAGTTCGATCTTGAAATCCGCTATGGCGACGGTCACTTTCACGGGCTGCAATCCAATCTGCTGTTTCGCGAAGACCTGACACCGGTGTGCAGCCGCAAGCTGTTTCATGAAGTTCTCGCCGACAAGCAGCTGTCGAAGGTGACGCCGGACGATCTTAGGCACTTCACGCTGCTGCATTCCGATACCTGCACCCAGAACTGGCAATCCTGGCTTGGTTTCGCCGGTGCCAGCTTCGTGCTCAGCGAGACCAAAAGCATCTATTTCGACTCGTGCATGATGTCCTACGAGGCAGCCAATTCCGGGATGGGCTTTGCGGTGGCCAACCGCGCCTATATGGCCAGCGATATCCGCGCCGAAAGGCTTGTGGCGCCATTCGCCGTCCACCATCCAAACACGGCTGGCTGGTATTTTGTCTCTCCCCCAAAGAGCCTTGCCACACGCAAGGTGCTGCTGTTCAAGCACTGGGTGATGGCGGAAGCGGCTATAACGCAGCGCCAGCTGGACAGTGAAATCAGCAGCGAGGCTGCGATGGCTGTCTGAATTTCGGGCAAGCATTGGTTGTCTGCCGACGAGATACGACCGGCAATAGGCAAGTTGAGAGCCATCGGTTAATGTACGCCCAATCCATACAGCCCGCCTTGGTCGGTGTGATTGTAGAACTCGTGCCGCTTCAGCAGGACCATTCGTCGGGGCTTCTGAGCGCGGCGGCGGATGGTGCGCTGTGGAACCTGAAGACCACCGTGATCCCCGGGCCAGATACGATCGATGGTTATGTGGCCAACGCCCTGGCTGGACGACAGGCCGGCACTGTCATGCCTTATGCAATCATGCAATCGTCAAGCGCAGCACGGGACTGATCTGCGGAAGTACGCGGTTTTGGAAGATCGATCGAGCGGATAAAAAGCTGGAGATAGGGCATAGCTGGCTCAGCAGCTCGGTTCAGCGGTCCGGGGTCAATACCGAGGCGAAGTATCTTCTCCTGATCCATGCATTCGAGGTCATGGGATATGTCCGTGTGCAATTCACCACGGACGAACTGAACCACGCGTCGAGGGCAGCCATTCTGCGAATTGGGGCCAAGCAGGAAGGGATCGTTCGCAATGAGCGGATCATGCCGGACGGACGGAAGCGCAATTCCGTCCGGTTCAGCATCATCGATTCCGAGTGGCCTGACGTAAAGACGATGCTGCAGCACAAAATGCAGCGATAAGTGAGCTGGCCCTCAACCTTCGGACTCACAACCGCCAAACATCGCGGAGATCAGGCGAAAGCCCTGCCCTCCTCGGTGCGCTGGAAGAGCATCAGATCCAACCCCAGGCTTGGCTTGCCCAGCATGGTTAGAATGGCATGCGCCTGGCCGCGATGGTGGGTCTGGTGATTGAAGACATGGTCCAGCGCCGGCGCCAGCCTTTGCGAGACCGTGCGCATGTCCGAGACGGTCATATAGGTGAAGCGGCCCGTCAACGCCTTGTCATTGAGGCCGCCGACCCAATCGATGATCCTCCTGTCCTCGGCTTCACGCGCCATCCGCAGGCCGGGCAAACCACGATGCAGGATGGCGTCCAGCGTCGTCGGCGCGTCGCCCTCTCCCGTGAAGCGCTTCATCCAGATGCGGTCGGCTGTCAGCAGGTGGTTGAGCGTGCCCATCATCGAGCCGAAAAAGGCGCCGACATTGCGATTGAATTCCTCTTCGTCGAGTTCGGCGGCGGCATCATAGATGCGGCCATTGGCCCATTGATTATAGGCCGCAAACATCATGAAATGCTGTCTCATGGCTTCCCCTCGGCTCGCGTCGATGCGGGGCCTACCTAACCCGTGAGGGGGCCGCCGCCAATGACCATTCTGCTCTATGACCTCGTCGGACGCGACACCACACGTCCGTTCAGCCCGCATTGCTGGAAGGTGGCGATGGCGCTTGCCCACAAGGGGCTCGACATATCAACCGCGTCGACGCGCTTTCTCGAAGTGCCCGCTGTCGAAGGCGGCGTTTCGAAAACCGTTCCTGTGATCCGCGACGGCGAGATGGTCGTCGCGGATTCCTTCGCCATCGCGCTCTATCTCGATGAAGCCTATCCGGATCGGCCGACGCTGTTTGGCGGTGAAGGCGGCAAGGCGATGGCGCGCTTCATCGAACGCTGGTCGCAACTGACCATCCATCCCTATGTGACCACCGCCGCGATCATCGACCTGCATGCCATGCAGGACGCGGAGAACGCCGCCTATTTCCGCCAGAGTCGGGAACAGCGCCTCGGCAAGCGGCTGGAAGACGTGATGGCAGCCCGGGAGGCCGGGCTCGGCAACTTCAGGGCCTCGCTGGAACCCTTGCGTTCAACGCTCGGCTATCAGCCTTTCATCGGCGGTGCGTCGCCGCTGTTTGCCGACTATATCGTCTTCGGCGCGCTGCAATGGGCGCGCATAGCCTCGCCCTACCAATTGCTCGACGACGGCGACGTGGTGGCGCAATGGTTCGCCCGCTGCCTCGACCTGCATGGCGGGCTGGGACGACAGGTGGCCGCGGCAGCGTGACGCCGCAACGCCTGCCCTTGCCGCAAGGCAGTAGGTGGGCCGTCAATGTCCTGCAAGAAAGCTCAGCAGCGAGGAGATAGCCAGGCTTTACTTGGCCGGCGCCTTCTTTGGCTTGCTGGCCTTCGTGGCAGCCTTTGCTTCCTTGGGGGCGGCTTTTGCCTTGCCGGCCACTGCTGCCTTCCTGGTTGGCTTTTTGGCTGCCGACTTCCCCGCGGCATCCTCCTGATCGACATCGGCTGCCGCCTGATGCCAATGGCGCTCATGATGTCCAGCCGGCTGTCCCTCTTGCAGCCAGATCTGATGCGCGCGATTGCGAATGCGTTCCTGACGATCGTCTGCCATGGTCGTGTTGTCTCCATGCGGGCCGACTTCAGCGCGGCGCCGACAGTTGACTATAGCAAGCAAAGCATTGCTGTGCAGCCATCCGATCTCGCCTCCGCCTGACCTTGTCGACACAAGCCTTGCATAGAAACACGCACCGTTTCGGCCCTTCGCTATCGCTGCCGCCCTTCGGGCGTTCAAACCCTTTGAAAGGTCCAATGGACCTTTCAATCCGCCCGAAGGCGGACCGGGCTTTCACCGTTCGTCACTCCGAAAGCCAAGTAATTGGCTTTCCGTCCGCTTCGCAGACCGCTCCTCACCCCCTTGGCCTCCCCCTTTGGCCTCACCCCTTGGCAATGGGCCGGACGGCTTGTATAGAGCCCGCCACTCTCAATTCCATTCTCAGACAAGGACGACCCATGGCGCTCGAACGCACATTTTCCATGATCAAGCCGGACGCAACCCGGCGCAACCTCACCGGCGCCATCACCAAGATGCTGGAAGAGGCCGGCCTGCGCGTCATCGCCTCGCGCCGGGTCTGGATGAGCCGCCGCGAAGCTGAAGGCTTTTATGCCGTCCACAAGGATCGCCCGTTCTTCGGCGAGCTGGTGGAGTTCATGTCGTCGGCACCGACAGTCGTGCAGGTGCTGGAAGGCGAGAACGCCATTGCCCGCAACCGCGAAGTGATGGGCGCCACCAACCCGGCCAACGCCGCCGAAGGTACCATCCGCAAGGTGCATGCGCTGTCGATCGGCGAGAATTCGGTGCACGGCTCCGATGCGCCGGAGACCGCGGCAGAAGAGATCAAGTACTGGTTCTCGGACACCCAGATCGTCGGCTGAGCCGATCGTCCAGATCTTGGATCACATGAAAAAGGCCGGCGTTTCGCCGGCCTTTTTCATGGCCGAACGGTCAGGCCTCGCGTGCGAATTGCATGTACTAGGATGAGACATGGAGCGTATATAGCCGACAATGGAGCGGACCACAGCATGACCAGTGCCATTCCGGGTTTCTTCCAAGGCACCGAGATGCCGAACAGCGGCTGGTGGGAGGCGCTTTGGCCCGACCCCGCCGCCGTGCTTTCGGCAACGGGGATCAAGCCAGGTATGGAGGTGATCGATCTGTGCTGCGGCGACGGCTGGTTCACGCTGCCGATGGCCAGGGCAGCCCGCCATGTCGTCGCCATCGATATCGACGCCGATCTGCTCGAAGCCGCCAAACACCGGTTGACCGAAAGCGGCGCGACGAATTGCGACTTTGTCGCAGGCGATGCCTATGAGCTTGCAAGGCTGGCGCCTCGACCGGCCGATTTCATCTTCCTGGCCAACGCCTTTCACGGCGTTCCGGACCGGCCGCGTCTGGCGCGCGCGGTGCGGGCAGCACTCGGTCCGGGCGGACGTTTCGCCGTTGTCAACTGGCACCAGCGTCCGCGCGAAACAACGATCGTCCAGGGCGAGCCCCGCGGACCGAGGACCGAATTGAGGCTATCGCCGGAGCAGACCGTAGCGGCCGCCGAAGCGGGTGGTCTCAGGCTTGCCGACCTGGTCGAGGTGCCTCCCTATCACTACGGCGCCGTGTTCGAATAGACTACGGCTTGAGAGGCCCGCCGGCCCCAGCGGCGGGGTTCTGGTCACTTCGCCTGACGATCTTTTACGTTCGCATGGGCGTTCGCCGCTGCCGTGTCGGTGGCTGGCGTCTGGGTATCGTCGCCGGTAAATGGACTACCCTGCCCAGGCGCGAGATCGCCGCTGTGGCCGGCCTTGTTAGTCGTGAAGGCATGGCCATCGGCACTGAGGCCATGCTGAAGGGCATTGACCAGATGGTCGTCCGCCGTCGCGAGGTCGGTAAGAGCAAGGAGCGATACGCCTGTGGCAGCAAGGATAAGCGCGTGCGTTTTCATCTCTGGACTCCCTTTGAGTTAAGCCAGAACGAGCCGCAGCAGGTCTGGCGGCTTCGATGAAGGGATATTCGAAAATATCCCTTTTGCCTCACCCGCCCTGTCTGGGAGAAACGCTTCTCTTGCCCGAATTATTCCGGAAAAGTTGTGGCGTTCCAAATACCCGCCAGAGCGGTTCACCGTTTCACGGAAACGCCGAACTGCCCTATCTCTTTGTTTTGACGCAATTCCCAAGGGAAAGCGCTATTCGCTTTTCCCGGGAAACCGTTTCACACTTTTCCTGGAATTGCGCTAACTCGCGGCGCTGAGGCGCAGGATCTCGCGGCCATCCTTGTCTGATATGACGAGCTTGCCGGCATCGACACTGTATGACGCAGCCTTGGCCAATGCATCGAACAGCGCCTTTTCCTCGGCCATCACCTCGGGAGCGCAGGCCTTGTAGGTCGAGCCGATATCGCTGATCGCGATCGCCTGGCCGTCGACCTTGGCGGTGGCGAAATAGGTGTTGCAGGGGCCGCTGCCGCCTGCCTTGCCGGCCTCGCTGACCGTGAACGTCGCTTGCGGCGCGGTGATGGCGCCGATGCCGTCGACATAGTCGACCAGCCAAACCTGACCAAAGAAGGAAGCCGTCGGCTCAGTGCTCGGCGTGACCATCTTCAGCATGACGGTCTGCGGCACGTCGGTCAGCGGATCGACCTGATGGCGCATATCGGAGATGAAGACGAGCTTGTCGTCGACGGTGATGCGGGCTTGCAACGCGTAAGTCATCCGCGGCCGGATGACGGAGGGATCGAATTTGATCTCGAAGCTGATCGGCACCTGGCCGGCCGGCTTCACTTTCTGCTCGCCGATGATCGTGGCCGGCGCATCGGCCAGCGACACGTCGGCAAGTTGGACGGAGAGCACGGCACTGGGCGGCAAGGCGATGCGCTCGCGATAGATCACCTCGCCTCTCACGACCTTTTCAGCGGCAACAGAGGGTTCCGGCACGGCCAATATGCCGACGACCAGAGGCACGAAACCGAAGACGAAGAACTCCGCGATCCTGTCCAGCATGACCATCTCCCTGCCCAGGCTGACCAACGCCTAGGGCTGATCAACCGCGGTCAATTGGCCAAAGGATTGCGGTCAATGCATGGCTGCGGCCGAATTTTATTCGGTCGGTTTCCAGCGCTGCGCGGCACTGGCGTCGGCTTCCTTGGCCTCGACCCAACCACCCTCGGAGCCATCGGTGCGATGCTCCTTCTTCCAGAACGGCGCGCGCGATTTCAAATAGTCCATGAGAAAGTTCGCCGCCTCGAATGCCGCCTGGCGATGTGCCGAGGCGGCTACCACCAGCACGATGTTGTCGCCGGGCGCTATCTTGCCGTGGCGATGGATGGCGGTGAGGCCTTGCAGGGGCCAGCGCTGAACCGCTTCAGCCGCGATGCGGGCGATCTCGGCCTCCGCCATGCCGGGATAGTGTTCGAGTTCAAGCGCCGAAAGCGCGCCCTGCTCGTCGCGGCAAAGGCCGGAGAAGGTCACCACTGCGCCGATATCGGCGCGGCCTTGCGTCAGTCTGGCGATCTCGGCGGCGACGTCGAAATCCTGCGCCTGAATTCGCACGACAGGTACGACCGTGCCGGTCATGTCAGCCCCCGGTCATCGGCGGGAACAACGCAATCTCGCGCGCGCCTGCTATCTTCTCGCGGTGCTCGACATGTTCCTGGTTGATGGCGACGCGGATCACGTCGGGATATTGCAGCGCGTGCTCGTAGCCCTCGCCGCGCGATTTCAGCCAGCGCAGGAGATCGGCGACCGTCTCGATGCCAGCAGGCAAGTCGACGTCTTCCTCAGGCATGCCGATGCGTTCGCGCACCCAGGCAAAGTAGATGAGCCGGGTCGTCATCTCACTCGTCCATGATGTGCTTGAGGCCGGCGCGGAAATAGTCGTAGCCCGTGTAGAGCGTAACCAACGCGGCGATCCACAGCAGCACCAGCCCGGTCTGGGTGGTCAGCGGGAAGATCTTGTCGCCAGCCGGCCCGGCCAGCAGGAAGGCGATGGCGACCATCTGGATCGCGGTCTTCCATTTTGCCAGCTGCGTCACTGGCACCGAGACCTTGAGCGCCGCCAGATACTCGCGCAGGCCCGAGACGAGGATTTCGCGGCACAGGATGATGATCGCCGCCCACAGCGACCAACCGGCAATGCCGGCATGGCGATCGGTGTCGGCTGCCAGCAGCAACAGGCAGGTAGCGACCAGCAATTTGTCGGCGATCGGGTCAAGCATCTTGCCGATATTGGAGGTCTGCTGCCAGGCGCGCGCCAGGTAGCCATCCAGATAATCGGTGATCGAGGCGAGCAGGAAGATGACCAGCGCCGACCAGCGGGCAAAATCGCTCGACTTCAGGTGCCCTTCGAGAAAAAAGCACAGCACCACCAGCGGCACCGCGATGATGCGGGCATAGGTGAGCATGTTGGGCAGGTTGAACGCGCGCTTGGCCATATCTCGGGGAACTCTTTTTGCCTGCGTACTCAAATCAGATGCGAATGTAGGGGGTCAACAGGCGAGAATCGATTGGCCAGATGAAAATAGCATCCTGGCTGTCAGCTCTCATGGAAATGATTGTAGACCAGTTTCGCCACCTGCTCGGAAATGCCGTCGACTTTGCGCAGATCCTCGATCGCGGCGCGGCTGACCGCCTTGGCGGTGCCGAAGGCCAGTAGCAGCGCTCGTTTGCGGCCCGGACCGATACCGCTGATCTCGTCGAGCGGACTCTTGACCATCTCCTTCTTGCGGCGCGCACGGTGCGAGCCGATGGCGAAACGGTGGACCTCGTCGCGCAGGCGCTGGACGAAATAGAGCACGGGATCGCGCACGGGGAGCGAAAAGGAGTCCCTGCCTCTGACGAAGAAACGCTCACGGCCGGCATCGCGGTCCTGGCCCTTGGCGATGCCGATCGCCACCACCCGGTCCTCGATGCCGAGATCCGATAGGATCTTGCGCACCGCTGTCATCTGGCCCTGGCCGCCGTCGATCAGGATGACATCGGGCCAGGCCGGGAAGTTGCCGGAAATATCGTCTTCGATATCATCGCCCGCTTCGGCTGCTATCGCCTCGCCTGCCACCGCATCGTCGGCAACGGCAACATCGCCATGTTCCTTGAGAAGCCGCGAAAACCGCCGCTCCATCACCTCGCGCATCATGCCAAAATCGTCGCCAGGCGTGATCTCGGTCGAGCGGATGTTGAATTTTCTGTACTGGTTCTTCACAAACCCTTCCGGCCCGGCGACCACCATGGCGCCGACCGCATTGGTGCCCATGATATGCGAATTGTCATAGACTTCGATGCGCACCGGCGGCTTGGCCAGGCCGAAGGTTTCGGCGAAACCGGCAAGCAGACGTCCTTGGGTGGAGGTTTCGGCCAGCCGCCTGCCCAGCGCCTCACGGGCATTCTGCAGCGCGTTGTCGGTCAGGTCCTTCTTCTCGCCGCGCTGCGGCACCGAGATCGCCACCTTGCGGCCGGCGCGGGTCGAGAGCGCCTCGGCCAGCAATTCCTGGTCCTCGACGCCATGCGACAGAAGAATGTTCCGCGGCGTGGGCTTGTCGTCATAGAACTGCGCCAGGAACGAGCCCAACACCTCCGCCGCTTCCAGCGTCGGGTCGGCCTTGGGGAAATAGGCGCGGTTGCCCCAGTTCTGACCGGTGCGGAAGAAGAACACCTGGATACAGACCTGGCCGCCTTCCTGATGGATGGCAAAGACATCGGCCTCGTCGACGGTCGCCGGATTGATGCCCTGGTGGCTCTGCACATGCGACAGCGCGGCCAGTCGATCACGATAGATCGCGGCGCGCTCGAAATCGAGAGCTTCAGACGCCTGCTGCATGGCGGCCGAGATTTCCGTCTTCACCTTCTGGCTGCGACCGGACAAGAAGTCCTTCGCTTCGCCGACCAGCTTGGCGTAGTCCTGGTGCGAGATCTCTCCGGTGCAGGGGCCAGCGCAGCGCTTGATCTGATAAAGCAGGCACGGCCGCGTGCGGTTCTCGTAAAAAGAGTTGGTGCAACTCCTGAGCAAAAAGGCGCGCTGCAGCGAGTTGATGGTGCGGCCGACGGCGCCGGCCGAAGCGAAGGGGCCGAAATAGTCGCCTTTGCGCGAGCGCGCGCCGCGATGTTTGTAGATGCCGGGCGAGACATGATCGCCGGTCAAAAGAATATAGGGAAACGACTTGTCGTCGCGCATCAGAACATTGAATCGCGGCCGCAAGCGCTTGATAAGATTGGCTTCGAGCAGCAGCGCTTCGATCTCGGTGCGGGTGACGACGAATTCCATCGTCGATGTCTCGCGCACCATGCGGCCGATGCGGGTGGTGTGGAAGCGGCCTTGCGCATAGTTGGTGACGCGCTTCTTCAGGCTGCGCGCCTTGCCGACATAAAGCACGTCGCCGGCAGCGTTCATCATGCGGTAGACGCCGGGCGCGTTGGGCAGCCGCTTGACCAGCGTCTGGATCACCTCGGCACCGACCATGCCTTCGGCGTCGCCTGCATGCGGCGTCCAGTCGATGGCGGTGAAGGCGACATCGGGACCGGCAGGTTCCACGACCTCCTCGGCTGCCTCGTCCTCGAGGTCGATATCGGGGGGCAGATCGTCGGCGCCGCCGCGCGGCTTGTTTTTGTGATCCAAAGGACTCATTCCGTCATGCCTGTCACATCGGGCGTCTGCCATGCAAGATGCTGGCCGCCATCGAGCGCGATCATCTGGCCGGTGACTGAGCGCGCGTTCCAGAGATAACGGATTGTGGCGCCGAATTCCGGCAATTCCGGGCCGCGCTTGAGGATCAAGCCATCGACTTGGGCGGCAAAATCGCTGTCGTCCTGGCGTGTGTTCTTCAAGGTCGGCCCCGGACCGATGGCGTTGACGCGGATGCGGGGACCGAGCGCCTGCGCCATCATCTGCGTCGCCGTCCACAGCGTCGACTTGGACAGCGCATAGGAGAAATAGCGCGGCGTCGGCCGCCAGACGCGCTGGTCGATGATGTTGATGATCAAGCCCTCCTGCCCTGCCGGCAACGCCCGGGCGAAATTCTGCGCCAGCAGCGCCGGAGCCTTCACATGCACGGCAAAGTGCCGATCCCAGGCCCGCCAGTCGAAATCCAGAACCGAATCGTCCACGAACAGCGACGCATTGTTGACCAGCAACGAGACCGGTCCGAGCGCTGCTCCCGCCTGCCCGACGAGGTCGCCGACAGCGTCCATATCGGTCAGGTCGGCGGCGATCACGGCGGCGCGGCCACCGCTGGCGATGATTGCGGCAGCCAAGGCATCGGCCTCGATGTGAGAGCGGTTGCAATGGATGGCGACGGCAAAACCATGCGCGGCGAGATCCTCGACGATTGCCCTGCCGATCCGTCTGGCCCCACCCGTCACCAGTGCCGTGGCCGTGGCTTTGCTCATAGGGTGTCAATCCTCATTTTCGGCCCAAAAAACGGTGCCGGCGAAATATGGCCCGGCATGCGTTAAATGGCGTTCGCACCTTGGGCAGCATTGTGGCGAAACGACCTTTCCGGCGTCCCGACTCGCCTTGGACTCAAAGCCGCCGGACCGGAATATAGGACGCTGGACTCCTTGTACCAAGCGGCGTGCAGCGCAGCACGGGACGGCTCCTGCCATTTCGCTGTTGCGAAGATGCAACGTCAAGGTTCTGCCTCATTCGTGCCGGGGAATGACCCAAGTTCAGGTTCGCTTCAGCCGCATTTTGACACGACATTTGGAACCGACGAACGCCAGATCCGTTTCACCCCCCGGACGGGTTGATGGCGATCGTGAGAAAAAAGCCTGTGTCCTGTGGCTTAAGGAGTAAAGAACAATGCAAGCCAATTTCAAATTCGCACGGCCGCTGGCCGTGGCGCTCGGGCTCTTCGCCCTCAGCGGAACTGCCTATGCCGCGGACGTCGTCCAGGAAGAGCCGCCGGCACCCGCGCCAATTGCTGAGCTTCCCGGCGCCTCGTGGGCCGGCCCCTATGCCGGTCTGAACGTCGGCTATGGCTTCAGCGGCCGTACGAAGGAAAAGGATTTCGGCGTTGAGACCGATACCAAGGGTTTCGTCGGCAGCGTCTTCGGCGGCTACCAGTGGCAGCAGGAGAACTTCGTTTACGGTGCTGAAGCCGAACTCGGCTACAACGGCGTGAAGGGTGACGATAACGGCATCGACTCCAAGGCCGGCTTCGAAGGCTCGCTGCGTGCCCGTCTCGGCTACGCTGTGACCCCGGAAATCCTGCTCTACGGCACCGGCGGTCTCGCCGGCAGAAGCCTGAAGGTGGAAGATAGCGTCCTTGGCGCCAGCGATACCGCAACCATGATCGGCTGGACCGCCGGCCTCGGCACCGACATCAAGCTGACCGACAATGTCTTCGGCCGTGTCGAGTACCGCTACACCGACTTCGGCAGCAAAAGCTTCGATGGTATCGGCAAGGTCAAGGCCACCGACAACCGCGTCACCTTCGGCGTCGGTATGAAGTTCTAAGTCGTTCAAGCCACGACACGAAAAAGCCGGGCCTCGCGCCCGGCTTTTTTTGTGCCGGAATGATCACCCAGGAGACCGAGGCGATCACCGGGGTGATCAAGTGGATCAGCCGGGAATGCAGGGTTTCAGTTCTGGAAACTTCTCGTCGAAGCGCGCTGCCCACCGTATCAGCCGGGCGCGGCCCTTTTCCCATTTTCCGGCGAAGCGCAGCGAGAGATAGCCAAGGCAGGCGCGCAGCGCCATCTGGCCGGCAGTGATCTTCTTCGGCAGCTTCGGCGGGTTGGCGTTGAGCAGATCGAGTGCCGCCGTGATCTTTCCCCATTGGCGGTCGAGCCAGGGCTGATAGACCATCTCCTCAGGCCGCGTGCGCCGTTCATAGACCATCGACAGCGCACAGTCGCATATGCCGTCCGCCAACGCCTCCAGCACTTCCGCCTCAAGCCGCTTGTCGGGATTGCGCGGAAAAAGCGCGTTCTTCGCCAAACGGTTGAGGTGCTGGGTGATAGCGCGGCTGTCATGGATGGAGCGGCCGTCATCGAGCACCAGAACCGGAATTTTGCCGAGCGGGTTGGCGATCATCAAGTCGGCTGGCTTCTCCTCGGTCTTGATCGGCACCAAATCGACGGCGATGCCGGCATAGGCTGCTGCCATTCGTACTTTGGAACTGTAGGGAGAAGACGACGCGTAGAGCAGCTTCGGCATGGATCGGTTTCCTGTTTTGCAGGCGGGCAGTGTTGACCGATCGGGCGCGATGGGGCAATGGCCACAACCGGAAAACCCCAGCCACCAGCGAGCGGCGGGTTCGGCAAGTCGGCGGCCTGCAGTCTTCCGTTATCACGCGATATGCATACGCCAACAGTGCAACATCGGGCTGAAGCGCGTCCGCGTCGACACGGATTCAATCCATGTCGTGGCCCCAACCGGAGCCACTTTTGAGCGACATGCGCTAGCGTCGTTGACCGGGATCGTTTAGCGAGCATTCCATGACGATGGTGCGTTCATCACCATAGTAGCTGTCTCGAACTGCCTTGAATCCAAGCCCGGCGTAAAATGGCTCTGCGGTAACCGAGGACGGCACGGTCAGCACCGTAACCCCGCCGGCGTGCGCCGCTTCCTCGACCTCCGCCATAAGTCGTTTACCGATACCACGGCCTTGCAGTTCAGGATCCACGAAGACGGATCGAACAATACTTCCATCTAGGCTGGCTGTTCCAACGATCCTGCCACGCACGACCGCGACAGAAACCCTTCGCTTCCTCAAAAGCGCCAAGACAGCGGATGGGCTGAAGCTCTGTTCCACGCGAGCGATGATGTCTTGCGAATAGTCTTTCGCATTGGTCTGTCGCAAAGCTGCCAGGATCACGCGGCTCACGGCTTCCGCATCGTCCTCGTTTGCTCTGCGAATTGTGAGTTCCAACGTCACCTCACCACCCACGCAGCCGGCCCGAATTCCCTGTGGCGCAGACACTGGCGGCACGCGGATCAGGCGGTCGACGACAAAGGCTGAGAGGCCTCGCGCCTGGATTTGATCCGCCAGCGATGACGCGGACAAAGCCCCACCGGACTTCGCCCTGTGGCGAAGTCCTGGGAACTGCGAAAAGATATCCTCCGTCCGCCTCTGTTCTCGCCTTCCGAATGCCGAAGCAACAGCGGGGCGCCTGTCAGGCACCCGCCCTTGACTGTCTCGGCACTGCCCCCGGCGAGGGAAGACGCGATTACTTCTTGCCGGCCTTCGCGGGTGCTGCCTTCGGCTTGGCCGCGTGTGCCGCTTTCTTCACCGGTGCTGAAGATTTCGCTGCCGCCGCCTTCTTTGCCGGTGCAGCTTTCGCTGCAGGCTTCTTGGCAGGCGCAGCCTTCGCAGCCGGCTTCTTGGCAGGTGCTGCTGCCTTCTTCACTGCGGGTTTTGCCGCAGCCTTGGCAGCCGGCTTCTTGGCCGGTGCCGCCTTCGCAGCCGGCTTTGCCGCTGCCTTGGCGGGTGCTGCCTTCTTCACTGCCGGTTTTGCCGCGGCCTTTGCAGCCGGCTTCTTGGCCGGCGCTGCTTTTGCCTTGGCCGCCGCGGCCTTCGGCTTGGCAGCAGGTGCTGCTTTCTTCACTGCAGCTGCGACCTTCGCCGGCGCTGCTTTTGCGGGTGCTTTCTTTGCCGGTGCCTTGGACGCCGGCGCTTTGGATGACTGCTTAGCCATGCGATGCCCCTTCCGTTGTGCCGACGGTCGTAATGACCCGGCGCGCTCATGCATATCTGACTCGCGGCTTGCTAGCCAGCGAAGCAATAGACTGATTTTCGCAGTTTAAGTTTTGGTTACGAATGGCACACGATCGCGCTGTTCATCGCAAAAATCCGCTGCTGATCTTCGATCATTGCCAGCAACGTGCCGCCGACATTTTACGCGCCTGCGAGATCGCTCCTCCTGTGAAGCTTCGAAGATCAGCGAGCAGCTTTGCGCATCGATCTTCGGCCGCTGATATCATGACCCGCTGGTTCAGCGGTGCGATCATCTCGTGCAAGCAGGCGATCTACACTGCAATCCGATAGCCGATCGCTGCATCACCTTGTCAAGCATGATCGCATCACCGGCATGTGTGCGATTTGACAGATTACTCTACATCACAGAGTATTCTGCACATACGGAGGTTTTTCAATGTCGATCTCACAGATGCAAGCGGCGCTGTCACTGTTCGAGATTGCCGAGACGGCACCCCATGACGGCGACCTCGTCGTCGGTGGTCTCCGGCGTCGCCGCATCGGAGCCGGCTGATGGGTGCCGACGAAATCATCCACCAGAGCACTCGGCTCAGGATCATGGCCGCCCTGAACATGCTGGAAAGGCGAGAAACGCTGGACTTCAGCCAGTTGAAGGCCATCATGGACGTCACCGACGGCAATCTCGGCGCACATCTCGATACGCTGGCCAGGGCCGGTTATGTCGACATCGAAAAACTGTTCGTCGGGCGCCGACCGCAGACGCGCGTCAGGGCAACGACGAGCGGACGGCGCGCGTTCCGCGGCCACGCCGCGTTCCTGCGCAAAATCCTCGATCATGCTGAGGCAGCGCCGCGCAGAAAATAGCGCGGCGACTGGCGATCTCTCCTGGAGCGCGCAATTGCCCTCTTTGTTTTGACGCAATTCCCAGGGGAAAGCGCTTCACACGTTTCCTGGAATTACTCTAACGCGTGGCGACCATGGCGACGCCGGCACCGATCATCACACCACCCGCCGCGCGGTTCACCCGGCGCACGATCTTCGGTGTGCGCAACAGGCTGCGAGCGCAACCGGCGAGGATGACATGGCCGCCGATCACCACGACCTCGACGGCCAGGATGATCATCATCAACACACCGAGATGATCAGCGTCCAGCGATGCGCCGACCACGTTCGGGAGCAGTGCCACGTAGAACAGCGGCATTTTCGGATTGCCGAAGATTGAGCGCGATGCCGATGGCAAAAATCGTCAGCAGCCCGCGCCCTCCGGAGACGGGTTGCAGTTCCGGCACGACGGGCACGGCGGTCCACAGCCTGATGCCCATCCAGATCAGATAGGCCGCTCCGCCATAACGAAGCATCGTCATGACGATCGCCATCTTGGCGGCGATGATAGACAGGCCGAAGACGGCGAGGATCAGGAAGATGAGAATGCCAACCACCGTGCCTGCGCCATAGGCGATGCCCGAGGCGGCGCCGCTTGAGATCGTGCGCGCGACGATCGTCATGTTGTCCGGTCCGGGGCTGGCAGCGAAGGCGAAGGCGAAGGCGAAGGCGAAGGCGAAGAAGGCAGCCGCGAAGGCAAGGATGGTGGCAAGGTCTCGGGCATTCAGATCAGCCGGTTTGCCTGTCGGCGACATCAGGAAAATTCAGCGTTTCGGTGATGCCCATTCGTCACGGCTGATAGCCGAGGCAGATGGCGCCGAGCGCGACAATGGCACATGCGCCGACCCGCCGCGGCGTCAGCATCTCACCGAGGAACAGGCGCCCGATGAAGGCCGCGAAGACGACGCTGGTTTCGCGGATCGCGGTGATGGGACCGGCCGGCCCGAGTGCGAAGGCCGCGACCACGACGCCATAGGCCAGAAGTGCGAACAGGCCGCCGCCCAGCGCCTTCCAGGTTTCCGGCGCCCGCGGGTCGACGATGAGCCGGCCACGGTAGGCGACGAAGGTCATCGGCAGCAAGGCGCCGTAGATCAGCAGGACCCAGGCGGTATAGGCGCCGGCATTTCCCGCCGCGCGAACGCCGATCGCATCGACTGTCGCATAGGCGGCGATGATCGCGCCCGTTGCCAGCGCATAGAGTATCGATGTCGTGGCCGCCTTGCCCCTCCCGAGCGACAGGCCCATGATGCCACCAGCGACCAGCGCGACGCCGACTGTTTGCGGCATGGTGAGCTGCTGGTTGGCCAGGAAAAATCCGCCAAGCGTGACAAGCAGTGGCACGCTGCCGCGGACGATCGGATAGACCTGCCCCAGCTCACCATTTCTGTAGGCCGCCACCAGAAACACGCTGTAGCCGACCTGAAGGCAGGCCGAGAGCACGATATAGAACCAGGCAGGCGCGGCCGGAAGGGCATGGAAGACGGCGAAGGGAATCGCGAGCGCCGTGCTGGAAAAGCTCATGACGGTGATGGTCCACAGCCTGTCGGCTCCCGTTCGCAGGAAGGCGTTCCAGGTTGCGTGCAGGATCGCGGCAAACAGCGCGAGCCCGATGACCAGCGGGCTCATTGCGGCCCGCGCGAAGCAGCGACGAAGCTCAGGGCCGCCTTGCGGGCATCGCGAATGGCGGTGTCCGCCTGCCCCATCTGCGCCAGCAAGGTCGCCCCTTCGATCAGCATCAGCAGTGTCGCTGCCACACTCTCGGCGCGGCCACGCGGCATCACCTCCTCGAGAATCGACTGCATGCGCCGCTTGAGCCCATTCTTCTGCCTGGCAGCAGCCTTGAACACCGGATGCCGGGGATCACCGAACTCGGCCAGCGCATGTGCAAACAGGCAACCATGGAAAACCGGGCTGCGGAACCAACGTTCATGCCAGCTGAAGATTTTCCCGATTTTCTGCTCTGGCGTGATGCCCTCGTGGGCGAGCCGGTCGAGCTGGCGGTCGAAACGCATGGCGCGGTAGTCGAGCACCTCGACGATCAGTTCGTCCTTGCTGGGGAAGTGACGATACATCGTCATCTTGGCCACATCGGCCTCGGCGATGATCCGGTCTATGCCGGTGGCATGGAAGCCGCCGCGCTTGAACAGCGCGTAGGCCGTTTCGACGACATGTTGACGCTTGTCGGAAGCGGGCGATGAAGTCATGGCGCCTACCAAGTGATGAGACAGGTCTGTCTACTATCTGTGCGGCGGATCGTATCTTATGTCAACACGGCACAGAAATACGCCTGCAACCGATCGGGCCGCAGGCGCGAAAAGAGATAGGAACGGAAAGCCGAGTTCAGCGCAGGACGCGGCAGCGGCCGTTGTAGACCATCCAGCGGTCGAAGCCCGAGACGCAGAATTCGACATTGTCGCCGATCGAGGCGAAGCCCTGGCCTTCCTCGATCAGGTACCAGATGGTGCGGTCACGGCCGTCGGAGAGACTGACGGTGGCGCCGCAATAACGGCGACCGATCGGCCAGGTATCGTTGGCCGGCAGATAACGGTGCTGGTGGATGCGCTGGAAGTCAGTGATCTGAACGTCCGGCAGATGCGGCACGTGATGCACCTGGTAGGAGAAGCGGCTGGTGATCTTGTTCAACACCCAGGCTTCGCCACAGACGCCACTGTCCTCATCGGAATAGACCGTAAGATCGGCCGCCTGCACGGCCTGGGTGACGCCGATAGGCCCGGCAAGCGGCGTGCAGAGCGAAATCAGGGCGGCAAGTGCGGATTTGGCGAAGCGAGTCATAGCAGCCTCTCAAGGTCGGTTGTGCGCACTGTGCGGATTCGCTTGGCGGCGGTCAAGCGGTTGCGGAAACAATGGTTTCCCAGGTTGAAACGGCGTTGGCCTAAGCCGGATTTGCGCGAGCCCTGGGTCGTCAATGAGCCCGCCTTCCTCACCTTCTGGAACACCGGCTTTTCGCGCCTGGCGCCGAACGGCGAGAGCCGAAACGTCCTCCCCCGTCAAACCTGCTCGCCGGCCAGCCATTCCAGCGACCAGTGCGCCGGCTTTTCCACGGCAAGCAGTCTGTGCAAAGCCGGCAGCAGGATCCGCAGTTCGCCCTCCAGCGTGAAAGGCGGGTTGACCAACAGCAGGCCGCTGCCGTCGAGGCTGGGTTCCGAAGAAGCCGGCCTGATCTCGAATTCTATGTCGAGCAGCTTCGGGATGCCGGATTGCTTCAGCGCCTTTCGGAAGGCGATGATCGCTTTGCGGTCCTTGATCGGATACCACAGCGCATAGATGCCGCCGGGCCACCGCTTGTGCGCCCTCATGAGCCCGTCGACGAGGCGCTCGAACTCACCCGGCTCCTCGAATGGCGGATCGATGAGAACCAGGCCGCGCTTTTCCTTCGGCGGCAGATGCGCGCCAAGCGCCAACCAGCCATCGAGCTCGATGATCCGGGCCTGGAAATCACCGGCAAAGTGCGTCCTAAGCTTCGCGACATCCTTGGGGTGCAGCTCGATCGCCGTCAGCCGGTCCTGCTTGCGCATGAGATGGCGCGCGATCAGCGGCGAGCCCGGATATTTCTGGATGCCGCCCTCGGGGTTGAGCGACCGTACCGTCTCCAGATAAGGCGCAAGCAGTGCCGCCACCGGCGCGGCAAACTGGGCATCGATCAGCCTGCCGATGCCGCCTTGCCACTCACCGGTCTTCTGCGCTTCGACCGACGACAGATCGTAGCGGCCGATGCCTGCATGGGTGTCGATGACCCGAAACGCCTTGTCCTTCTGCTTCAGATACTCGAGCAATCGCGTCAGCACGACATGCTTGACGACGTCGGCAAAATTTCCGGCGTGATAGGCGTGGCGGTAATTCATGGTTCGGTGCCGTCATGCATATCGTTGTCCCGAAACCGCTGCACACTTTTGGGCGACATGCATCAGCCCCTGCCCCAGCGCGGCGGAGGCGGCTGCGAGTTCGGATTTTCCGGCCGGCCGCCACGAGTACGAAAAGTCAGCAAGAACCCGATCAAGCCGATCGCCATCAGCGAGAAGCCGGCCGGCCGCGCACGGCTGTCGATCTCGCGGACACCGGAGCGCAGGATGAGATCGACCGCTCGCATCGGTATGTCGTCGGCATCACCCGGTCCAACGGTGAAGATATAGGGGCCTGGGCTGACGGTCTCGATCACGCCCGCCTCGTCGCGAAAGATCTTGTCTGGCAGCTGAGGGCTGGCCTGGCGCGGATTGTCGGAATGATTGAACTGGAGCGTCGAGGCGAGCACGGTGCGGCCACTGCTGGCGGCGGTCAGCGTCAGCACGGTGCGCTGCTGCGAAACGATGCGCTCGGCTCTTGCGGTCAGGTCGACCAGCACCCGCACCGGCGCGTCGCGGCTGCCGAGCGGCACCGTCAGCGGCTTGAAGCGACCCTGTTCATAGACCCGCCAGGTGCCGATCTCATGGCCGGAGAAATTGTTCATCGCCCAGGGGTAGATGACACCGATGCCGGTGCCGGCAAGGAGGATCAGGACAAACAGAAAGCGCATTCACATCACCACAGGGTATCGTGACCTTGCCAATAGCGCCCCGACGGTCAAAAGGCGATGGCCAGTTGCAGCTGCATCCGGCTTCCAGGGCTTTCGCGGCTAGCGCGCCTTGAGCAAGGCGGCAAGGTGTCTTCCGCAGTGCAGGAGCAACCGATTGGCGGCGTGGCCGCGCAACAATGCAGGCACGGTTCTACCTATGCGCTCAAAAGCCATTGCTAAAATGACCGGTATTCCACCCTGAAAAGAACGCGCCTGCGCGCTTTCCGACGAAATGGGATCATTGACTTGTGCCTCGCGAATGAGAGGCCTTGATGCACAAGGATCTTGAGCAGCACCACGAAAAGATACCAAAATCAAAATCGGCTATTGTAAACAAATTTGTTTACAAATCCTTGGCTCTGGCTTTCTATCGATGCTAGCCGGCCGCTATTCTTTTGCAGTATACCAATTCATGCCGGATAAATATTCACACCATGATATTTATATTTGAAATCCGAGCGGCTTTTGGCAACACCCTCATTGCACTCTGAAAATTTGACTTCCGCCCAGATCGTCAAATTCCATTGTTCGGCTGAACATTTCCCCCGGTCGCGTCCTGAATTGCGCCACTGGCTCGTTCTTGGCGCTCCTCGCTGCCAGGCTTTGATTCTGCCTTGAGAGCAGCTCGCCGCGTCCGACTGTATATTTTTCAGCGACCGGGCCAATACGCTGATCCAAAACGAGGATCGGCCCTAGGACGGCCATAGCCCAGCCCCGGGAAGCCGACACCGGCCTTATGGTTAACCATTCGCAAACAGATATTGTTAAGGAATTGCTAATTTAGTTGACTATGATTTCCACAGGTATATTTTCGATGCGTTGGGATGTGCAATTTGGGCGAGCAATCGACGATGATGGCACCAGACGTGTGATCGCGATTCGGGGCACAGAGAATGCTGGGCGGTAGCACGTAGATCGTGTAGCAGCACCAGCTTCGCGAACCCCAAAGAACAATTAACGCACATCAACGATGGCGATGGCGATTCCGCAGATGCGGAGGGTTTGCCGCGTTCTCATGAACGTGGCCGGGCTATGCTTTGTCCGGTCGGGCGGTAGCGTGTGCGATGCGTGTGGGGAAAGCATGAGTAAGCTTGTCAAGGTTCTGAAACTGGAATCCGGCAGTCAAAGCGGCGCCAACCAAAACCGAAGCCGCGCCCTGGTCGCCGGAGGTGCGGGATTTTTAGGATCGCATCTGTGCGAACGCCTTTTGCGGGACGGATACGACGTCGTCGCGCTGGACAATTTCCACACCGGCAAGAGATACAATCTCAATGCCCTTCTGCGTAATCCGAGATTCACGTGCATCGAGCACGATATCGTCGATGCACTGCCTTCGGGCCTTCAGTGCGATGAGATCTACAATCTCGCCTGCCCAGCCTCTCCGCCGCACTACCAGGCAGACCCGATCCATACCTTCAAGACAAGCGTGCTGGGTTCGCTGAACCTTCTGGAGCTCGCCCGTCAGAACAATGCCAAGATATTCCAAGCCTCGACGTCCGAAGTCTATGGCGATCCCTTTGTGCACCCGCAGCCCGAGAGCTACTTCGGCAACGTCAATACGCACGGACCGCGGTCCTGCTACGATGAGGGCAAGCGCTCGGCCGAAACCCTGTTCTTCGATTATTCGAGAACCTATGGCCTCGATATCCGCGTCGCCCGCGTTTTCAACACCTACGGCCGCCGCATGCAACCCGATGACGGGCGCGTGGTTTCGAACTTCATCGTCCAGGCGCTGCAGGGCAAGGACCTGACCGTCTATGGCCACGGCCTGCAGACGCGTTCCTTCTGCTATGCCGACGACCTGATCGAGGGCTTTGTCCGGCTGATGAATGCGCCAAGTGCGCCGGCGCATCCGGTCAACCTAGGCAACCCCGCCGAATTCACCATCATGGAACTGGCGACACTGGTCATTGATTACACCAACGCCCGATCGAAGATCGTGCATCGGCCACTGCCGATCGACGATCCCAGACAGCGCAAGCCGGACATTTCCTTTGCCAGGACCAATCTCGGCTGGGAGCCGAAAGTCAGCCTGCGCCAGGGGCTCGCGCGTACCGTCGAGTATTTTGACACCCTGCTCTACGGAAGCCGTATGGCCAAAGGAGCCGCGGCTTCATGACCCGACCGGCAATCCTGGTGACGGGGGGAGCCGGCTTCATCGGCAGCCACACTTGCAAGCTGCTGGCCGCCGCCGGCTATTTACCTGTGGTTTTCGACAATCTAAGCCGCGGCAATCAGAAATCCGTCGCCTGGGGTCCGCTTGTCGTCGGCGATATCCGCAACCAGAATGCGCTGCAGGCGGCGATGAAGACGCATCGGCCGACCGCGGTCATCCACTTTGCGGCACTGGCCTATGTCGGAGAGTCCGTTCACCAGCCGGCAGAATATTATTCGACCAATGTGACAGGCACCATCGCGGTGCTCGATGCGGCGCGTGCGAACTCAATCGAGAACTTCATCTTCTCCAGCAGCTGCGCAACCTACGGCGTGCCCGAAGCGTTGCCCGTTCGCGAGACCTCCGCGCAAAATCCGATCAGCCCTTACGGGCGCACAAAGCTGATGGGCGAACAGATCATCGGCGACTATGCGTCCGCATACGGAATGAAATTCGCGATCCTGCGCTATTTCAACGCTTGTGGCGCCGATCCCGACGGCGAACTTGGTGAGTGGCATTCGCCGGAAACGCACCTGGTTCCCAGGGTGCTCATGGCCGCATCGGGCATCATCGACGAGATCGAGGTTTTTGGCACGGACTACGACACGTCGGACGGCACCTGCGTACGCGATTATATCCATGTCAGCGATCTGGCCCGCGCCCATCTGAAGGCCCTCATACATCTCGAGCGCGGCGGACAAAGCCTGGCGGTCAACCTCGGCACAGGGCGGGGCGTGTCTATCAAGGAGATTGTCCAGGCGGTCGCCCGAATGACGTCAAGATCGGTTCCGGCCGTCTTCAGGAGCCGGCGCCCGGGAGATCCGGCGGAGCTCTACGCCGATCCGGGAAGCGCACGCGAACAGCTTGGCTTCGTGCCGGAGCTCTCCGACATCGACACGATTGTCAGAACGGCTGCCCCGTTTTTTGGACTGGAGACAAAGCCGATGACGCTGCCGCCAATCAAGGCGGCAGCGTCAGCCGCCTCTCGGTAGATCAGAGATAGCGGGGGCGGCAGCTCGCGCGTTGGCCAAACCCGCTAGGGCTGCAGATATAAGGCGAACCGCCCAGGAATGTGCCGCCATCGCCCGGATTGAAAGAGACTTTCACCGGCGCCGGCGTGCGGACTTTGATCCGCTGCGGCGATGCAAAAGCGAAATCTCTTTCAGTGGTCCGTATCGTGCTTGTCATCAGGATCTGAGGCTCAGCCCTGAGCGAACGCACCAAGAATCTTGCTTGGGCCGGCTGGACTGCAGGCTGACTGCGGACCGCGTGGACCACAGGCTTGATGAGGACCGAATTGGTTTCGGTCGTATCCATACTCTGACAGCCTGCAACCATAGAGCTCATCGCTACAGCCGCAACAATAGATACGATATTTTTGCTTGGGCGAAATGCGCCCATTGCGTCATTGTTCATCATGTGTCCCTTATCACCAAGTATAAGCCAAGGGCGCGTTTGCGACATACGATGCCTTCGTCGCTTTCACGCCGCATGAGCAACCACTCGCACATCACGCATGAACATTAGACATCACTAATTATTAAATTTTATGAAAACCGTATGGTGGGCCCATCGTCTCGTCGTTTTGTCAGGTGTAATTGAATGCGATCAATCGGCGGGCGGCGCGCCGACCGCTCTAGCCGAACCGCTTGATGCTTCACCATAAGCGATTCGCTAGTTTCTTGACAGGCACCCCTGGCACCAGCCGTCTGGATGGGTCGGGAAGCGGGCGAGTCACGTCGCGCTCCTGCGCAGCTGAAACATGACCTAATTCTTGGAATCGACCAGCTTGCGGGCCTCTTCGAACTGCGCGCCCTTTGTGTTGCCTGTTTCGAATTTCCGGTGTTCGTCGGAAAGATCCTCGGGAGATCGCTTGAAACTGTACCATTCCCCATCCGGATCCTTGCGTTTCTCGATGTTCCCGCCCTGGATCCGGTGGCTGTAGCAGGTGCGATTTTGCTTGCCGGTGTAGCCCTTCGACCGCCAGGCGAGCTCCATGCACACCTTGCCGTCCTTGGTGACCAGCCATCTGCCCGCCGCGAAAGATGCCATATCCTGCCCGGACGTCCAGGCCTCGAGGTGTCGATTGCCCTTTGCGAAATAGGCCGCTCCGTTTTTCCATACCCATGTGCGGTCGGCATACAGAAGCTGCAGCTCGTAGGCAGTTGGAACGATTGCGCTATCTGCTTGCGCAGGTGCGCTGTCCTTGGCGGCAGCCGCGTGCGCCGTTCCCGCAAGGGCCGTCTGGCCGCAGAGAGCCAGGAGAAACAGAAATCGCGTGCAACTTGCGAGCCGACGACGTTCCTTGTGTCGCCGACGGTCGACACCTGGCGGCGGCGACCTGGTCGGAGCTATCGGCACAATTGGCGTTCTCCTGTCTGTTTGACCCAAGGCAGCGCTATCGGCGCGACAGCCATGCGAACTATTTAACAGCCGGGAGAACCGCGATGTCAACGTTCGCGAAGCCGACGGACAGCAACTATTCGAGACACGCATAGCCCGCTGTCGTCAAAATTAAGGATTGCGTCGTATACTCCCGCACCTTTGACAACCGCGCGCAAAAGCAACATCCGCTGATGTCAGAGAGGACGCGGTTTCAAATGACGGACGACCCGGAATTGAATCAGGCCGAAGTTCAGCAATACCTGCGGCAGTCGGCCGACCGGGACAGGGCTGCTCGCAACTACCTGAGCCCCAACAAGGCAATCTTGCTGGGGATCCTGTTCATTGCGGTGGTGTTCAGGTTCCACAACATAACCTTGCCGCTGGTTGACGCCTTCAGCTGGCGCGAAACAAGCACGGCAATGATGGCCGACAATTTTCAGCAGCGCAGTTGGAATATCTTCTTCCCCGAAGTCAGCTGGACCGGGCCCGGGCCAAGTTATCAGGGCCGCGAGTTCCAGATCGTCAGCTATCTGACCGCCCTGCTCTACCAACTCTTCGGCTGGCACGACTGGTTCGGCCGCATGGTTGCGGCCTTCTTCGGCCTGCTGACGGTGTTTTCGCTGCACAGACTAACGGCACTGTTCTGGGGCGAGACGCACGCCCACGCCGCGGCACTTGCCTACGCGCTGATGCCGGCGGCGATCATGATCGACAGCTCGTTTCTTCCCGACCCCTCGATGCTGGCCCTGGTGACGCTCGGCGTCTGGCTTTTCGCGAAATACTGGGCCGGCGGCAGCGGCTGGCTGTTGCCGCTCGCCACGGTCAGCTTCTCGCTCGGCGTGCTCGCAAAGCCGCCGGGCCTCGCCGCTGGCGCCGTCATCTTCTACCTGATGGTCTGCTGGATTCTGGAAAGGAAGCGGAAGCAGGCGAAAAGGGTCTTCCTGTCGGGGCTTTTGAGCATGGCCATCATCGGCGCCTATTTCAGCTGGGCGATCTATCTCGGCCGCAGCTATCCGCCGTTTCATGTCGCGGGCAGCGGCTATATCTGGGATTCCGGCTTCTGGACATTCTTCAGGAACAGCTTCTACTTCAAATCCGTATGGAACACCTCCGTCTGGTGGTTCTACGGCTATCCGTTCATGGTGCTGATCGCGGTCGGCTTCTGGATGCCGCCCAGACCCGCCGAAGACCAGCAACGCACCCTTTCGGCCATTCCCTATGTTTGGCTGGCTGCGGCCATGGTCGTTTATCTGGCGGCGGCCCGCGAGATCACCAGCAATCCCTGGAACTACCACATCTTCCATGTGCCGTTCGCGATGTTCTGCGGCCGCGGCGCGCTTCTCCTGGCAACGCTTACATCGGGAACCGTCCTGTCGCCGGCGGTCGTGCTGCGCTCGATCTGCATCGCGGCCGTCACACTCGTGTGGTCGACCTTTCCCCTCGTCAGGACAATGAAGACGCCGATCGCCATGAACGGCAAGCTGCTTGGCGAGGAATTGGCGCGGTTGGCGCGCCCGGGCGACCTCGTCGTCGCTATCGCGCCCGAGGTCGGCGATCCCGTCGCCGTCTACTACAGCAGAGCGCGCGGCTGGGTGTTCCCGCCTGGCGGAGGCGATGCTGAATGGTCGAAGTTCGTCGCGGACGACGCCACCGCGATCGCGCAGCTCGAGGAGTTGCGCGCGCGAGGCGCAGACCTGTTCGGCACGGCCAAGAACGCCGCCGACCGGCAGGATCGGTTGTTCGTCGAGCACCATGACGGGGTCATTGACTATCTGGACAAGACCGGCACCAAGCTTGTGGATTCGGATGATTTGCTGGTCTATAGGATCACCCGCCCATGAGAGCCGCGACAGTCTGGGGCCGCGGGCCTCGGACAGGATATGGTCCCGACGGTTCAGCGGCTCCGCATTCGCCCGCGGAAGGCCGGCAAGGCGGTGGGCCAGGCGAACCGATCCGCGATGACGCCAGGGATATTCGGGCGCCACGTGATGCTGCCGCTGGAACTCGGCGGTGGAAACCGGCGGAGAATTGGTTGAAAAGAGCAATCTCGATAGTCATGACGCTGGCTTTGCTGGCCTGGCTGGCCAGCGACTCGCGCTGGCGGATGGTCGGCGACGCCTTCGACCGCATCACGCCCGGCACGTTCGCGGTGGCAACGATCGCGTTTTTCGTCACCTATGTCTTGCGTACTCTGCGCGTCTGCGACGAGTTCCGCGACGAAGTGCATGGCCGTTTCGGCGCCTGCCTGCGCGTCATCCTGATCCACAATGCAATGATCAACGTCGTCCCGTTCCGCGGCGGCGAGACGGCCTTTCCCTTGCTCCTGCGCCAGGTCTTCGGCGTACCGATCATGCGCGCCAGCGCCTCGCTGCTGTGGTTCAGGCTGCAGGATGCCTTCGTCGTCGGCGTGCTGGCCCTGGCAGTGTGGCCGGGCCTGCATCCGGCGATAAGGATCGCTGGCGTGGCTGCCTTGATCGCCGCCGCCTGGTACCTGCCGCGCTGGGCGCGCGCGCCGCATGACTGGGCCGGCCGCGGCAAGATCGTGGCGAAGCTCGGCAAGCTGCGCGATGTGTTCACCGAAGCGACCGGGCGCTCGCGCTACGGCTGGTGGTGGACGATCGCCAACTGGTCGCTGAAGCTCGCCGTACAGGGATGGCTGCTGGCAATGCTGCTGGGGACATCCTTTTCAACCGCCTTTCCAGGCGTCGTCGGGGCCGAAGGCGCCGCCATACTGCCGGTGCAAGGCGTCGCCGGCTTCGGCACCTATGAAGCGGGAGCGGCGGCAGCGCTGCTCACTTCCGGAATCGCGATGAAGGACGGCCTGCAGGCGGCGCTGGCGCTGCACCTGTTCATCTTCTGCTCGGCTATCGCCACGGGCGCGATCGCCTGGCTGTTTCCCTCGAAATCGACGCTGCCCGGGAACCCGGCTGTCGGACCTGCAAGGAAGCCATCCCAATGAACGTATTGCCCATCCCTGCTTCGGGACTGCCTGACGGCGCGGTGATGCCGGACCATACGCTGTCCATCGTCGTACCCATGTACAACGAGGCCGAGAACGTCGAGCCGCTGCTGGCACGGATTCACCAGGCGATGGAAGGCTACGACCAGCCGTGGGAGGTCGTGCTGGTCGATGACGGCAGCACCGACGCGACGGTGAGCGAGATCAGGCGCCTGGCAGCGCATTACGGCCCGCACGTGCATGCGGTCGAGCTGGTGCGTAACTACAAGCAGACCGCCGCGATGCAGGCCGGCATCGACGCGGCGCGCGGCGACGTCATCGCCACGATCGACGGCGACCTGCAAAATGATCCCTTCGACATCCCGCGCATGGTCTATCGCCTGCTGAGCGAGGATCTCGACCTGGTGGTCGGCTGGCGCAAGGACCGCCAGGAAGGTTTTTTCATGCGCAGACTGCCCTCGCGTATCGCCAACGCGCTGATCGCGCGCGTCACCGGCGTGCGCCTCAAGGACTATGGCTGCAGTCTCAAGGTCTATCGCGGCAACGTCATCCGCAGCGTCAAGCTCTATGGCGAGATGCACCGCTTCATCCCGGCCTGGCTAGCCACGGTGACCACCCCCAGACGCATCGCGCAGGAGGTGGTGACGCATCATGCCCGCATCCACGGCCAGTCCAAATACGGCATTTCGCGCACCTTCAGGGTCGTGCTCGATCTGGTGTTCATGTATTTCTTCATGCGCTACCGCACACGGCCCGGGCATTTTTTCGGTGGCATCGGCATTGTGCTTGGCGCGCTGGGTTCGCTGATCCTTGTCTACCTGCTTTGCCTGAAGCTGCTTTTCGCGGAAGACATCGGAACACGCCCGATGCTGTTCACCGGCTTCTTCCTGCTCATCGCCGGGGTGCAAATGGTGACGTCGGGCGTGCTGGCGGAAATGCTGGCACGCGTCTATCACGAGGCGAACGGAGCATCGGCCTATGTCGCGCGGCCGCGGCCGGCTTCCGGTGGCAATAACGGCTGGCACCGCCCCACCCGGCCATTGACCTGATCGGAACGCCCTGGAGTTCCATGCCGATTGTGGTGACCGGAGCCGCCGCTTTATTGGCAGCCACATCTGTCAGCGACTTCTAGAATGGCGGTCGGAGGGCAAGAGGTAAGGCGCAACGCCTGCGCCAACCTCTTGCCCTCGACTCTCGCCCCCCGGCGAAGACCAGAGCGGCCGACTCTTCAGTCAAATCGCGCCGCCACTTTTGGTTAGTAACGCGAACGGCAGCTGGCGCGCTGGCCGAAACCGCTCGGGCCGCAAATCCAAGGCGAATGACCCAGGAACGGGCCGCCATTGCCCAGGCGGTAGGAGACTTTCACCGGCGCCGGCCTGCCGATACGCTGCGGCCGCACGAAGGCCGCATAGGCCTCCTGCCTCGTGCGCGTCACGCTGGTCGTCTGTGTGAGCGGTTGGCGGTTGATCGGATGCAGCCGCTTGTTCTTGACGTAGTGCACCTTCTTGCCGAGCGTATGAACCGCCGACTTTGTGCCGATCGAACTGGTCCTGGTCGCATCCATGCTCTGGCATCCGGACACCATCGAGATCAGTGCAACAGCGGCAAATGCACAGGCATATTTCTTGCCGATCCTCGCCCCGCTTTCCATATTTTTTTTCATCGCCATCCCCTGCCACGAATATAAGCTGCTGGAGCGCGGAGATCTATTTGCTCTTGTTTGCTTTCCGCGCCACGCGAGTAGCCTATCGCCACTCACATCATGGATTGTATATTAGGGGAGACTTATTAAAGATCATGCAAACGACATGATGAGCGCGGCCTTTCGGCACTCGATCGGATATTATTAAAATTTGATCTTTTGGGATCGTGCCTGGCTCTGCCACAGGTTGCCGCCCGGCCATCAAGGCAAATGCGGTTCAGGGAGCTGTTTGCGCACGGACGCCTCTCGGCGTCAGCGTGGCGGATCCCAGCCGGGGTCAAAATGGAATGTGCGGGTTCCGATGCCGCCACGGCCGGCTCCAGAAACTGGATAGGCCACGCTGACGATGCGCACACCGCCCGCACCCTGCTGGAGCCCGTATATGCCTTCCAGGCCGCGGTCATAGAACGCAGCGCCAGGGACGGAGAGCGCGACACCGGCGAGCGAAGCCTGCAAGGCGAGTTTCGCGACATTGCGCCGCAACGAAATTCTGTTCTCCACGACGTGCCTGGTGATGATCACGACCACAAGCAACCCGTAGACGAACGCATTGAAGGCAGCGAACCAGTAGAAGCCGGTGGCGTCCGAGGCGCGGTCTACAAGAAGGACCGGCAGCGAATCTCCGATTGCAAGCGCCACATAGGGAACAATGACGCGGGCAGGCAGCAGGTTTTTCGGACCACTGCCCTTAGGGGTAACACGAAAATCGACGAACGACTTGGTCAGATAATCACGGATTGACGACAGCGTGCCCGCCAGCACCCACGGCCAACGCGCGAAGAACGAGAACAGCGTTCCTTCCCAACTGATCGTCTTGGCGGCGAGCGGGCGCGACAGGCTGAAGGACTTCAACAACATCACCAGCACAATCAGCGAAATCGAGTTCGGCGCATAGTACAAAAGGAAGTCAACATATGTCACATTGGCGAAGTTCTGCCCCGTAAGAAGCGCGTATATCGGCATGACGTACATGAGAAGTGAAAATACGGCGAAAAGCGGATACCAGAGCTGGCGAAACAGGAACTGGAATCTCAGCCGTGGCGATACCTTGGAGAGGTATGTGGGTGAGTATTCGAGCATGATCGTCATCAGGCTCCGCGACCACTGGAATTCCTGCGTGACAAGATCGGCAAAGGTTTGCGGGCCGTCGCCATGGGCAATGGCGTCTATCGCATGCACGCCGCGCCATCCAGCCGCAATGAACAGCATGGACGTCGAGTGATCTTCGGCCAGTTCCGGACCAAGGCCGCCGACTTGCTTGAGCGCGGCGGTTCGCACAGCATAGTGCGAGCCGATGCAGAGTGGCGTTCCGTCGCCCGTGTGGCCGGACTGCAAGGGTCCGTGGAACATCCCTTCCGGAAACAGCCGGCCGCGCGCCGACCAGCTTTCGGAGGCATTGTTGTCGCAAATGCTCGGTGCCGACACATAGCCAACTGCCGGGTCGGCAAAGGCGGCCAGGATTTCCCTGAGATAGGTTGGTGTCGGGACGTGGTCCGCATCCATCTGCGCGACGAAATGATAGCATTCATAACCATAGTGGTCATAGAAGAACGCCAGATTCCCCTCCTTGCAGCGCGTCCGGCGAGGCCACACCTTGCGGTGATAATCTTCCCGCCCGCGCCGCGTCGAAATCATGACGTTTCGGGCATCGCACCAGGCAACCGTTTCCTCGGAGGGATCCTCGTCGGCCAGCCAGGTATCATGCGGATAGTCCTGCGCCAGCATTGCCTCGAGGGTTCGCGCAACCACGGAAAACGGCTCTGACGGAGCCTTGGTCACCACCATCGCGACACGCGAATGCTTCGGGATCGTGTGAAGCCCGGACGGCTTTTTCATCGCATGCACGTTCAAGAGAAAATACATCGGCATGAACGTCAGCCATACGAGCGTGAGCGTTGCCAACATGTATGGAAAGACGTGTTCGAGGTGCTCGGGCTGCAGCCACCAGAACCAGAAAAATCCGAAGGTGACTGACCAGCAAGCAAGTCCCAGCCTCCAGATCCGCTGCTGGGTGGCCGACAGGACGGGTACCAAAAAAGGAGCCTTCTCCGCCGCCTTGCCCAGAGCCGCTCCATGCCGCCGTGTCGGCCTGGTCTTACCGCTGATGATCCTTCCGTCCGCGGAAACACTCATACACGTACCGCCGCACCCTAGCATCAGCCGAACGACGGCTGACAAGCCTACCCGGCCGTAGAATCTGCTCACGCCTTCTTAGAGAGTCAACTAAATTAGGAATTTGTTAATTAGGCTTCTTGAGAACTGGTTAACCTAACACCAAGGAGACAATTCCGTGGAACGGTCGCAACTCACCAACGCAGGACTGGCGATCAATTTTTAAGCGCCGGAGAATTCGTCGATGGGCCAAAGGCCGTGCGGTAAGACCGACTTGACAGCAGCGTTAACCATGTCGCGCGTGTTAAGGTTAAGCAACCGTTAATTGCACTTGACTCTTGGCCCTGTCCGGCTCTTAAATTAGCTAGGGATGATATATCGGGATATTGACGCGAATTTGTGAGTATCGCGGCGAACTTACTCTCGACCGCCCCCTATGTCGGGGCCTTGAGAGACAATTTTGGGTAGGCTCTGTGCGAAGGTTCGCACATCCGCCAATGGTCGCTCCGAAATCCCGCAGATTCCGCCAACAGGGCCGATCGGTTTTTGGGTAGTCGTGTCGAACAAGCATCGATGCGCACGGGCGAAGCCTTAACTTCCGCAAGAAGTTGAGGCCATGGGAGATCAACATGAAACACTCCGCAGCAAAGGCACTTGCAATCGCGCTGGTATTGGGCGGGAGCGCCGCGTTCCCCACTGCAGGCGTCGCCGGCTCCGTAGCCGCGACGGACCCCGTTCAGACGAGCAGCGCCGCCTCGGCATTCGGATCCTATGATCCTTATGGGGACTTCAGCGCCGACAAGAGTGCCAGCATCGAAGAGCTGTTCCTACCCTGGGAGGACGTCGATCTGGCGACGCTGCCACTGGCCGACGTCTATGCGCTGCAACGCGGCCGTTCGCTGCTGATCACGATTGAGCCGTGGACGTGGTCGAAGGACTGGCGCATCACCCCGCCCGAATTGCGCGACGGTATACTGAGCGGCAAATATGACGCCAACATGCAGGCGATCTGCGACCTAGTGGGACAGATGAAGAGCCCGGTGACCATTCGCTGGGCACAGGAAATGGAGGACAACAACGGCCGCTTCACCTGGGCCAACTGGGCTCCCAAGGACTGGATCTCCGCCTATAAGCGCGAAGTTGATCTTTGCCGGAAAGCCGCGCCGGCCGCCAAGTACATGTGGTCACCCAAAGGCGAAGAGGGTTTGGAAAAATACTATCCTGGTGACGACTACGTCGATGTCATCGGCCTGTCGGTGTTTGGTCTGCAGAAAAGGGACAATACCGAGGCCGGTCGTGACCGTACGTTCGCCGAGATGCTGAAGCCCGGCTATGACCGCGTCGCAGGATTCAACAAGCCGATCGTGGTGGCGGAACTCGGCTATGTCGGAAAGCAGGATTATGTGTCGAAGTGGCAGGAAGATACCCGCAAATCCTATGCGGAGTTCCCGGCGCTGACTTCGGTCGTCTACTTCAACCAGAAGGAAGTGTGGCCGTGGCTGGATGGCTACGGTCTGCCCGACTGGAGGGTAACCCAGCACGTCCTGCCGTAGACGCATCGTGCCGATCCATCCCGGCGCGATCGGGATGGATCTCCATCTCCCTGTTTGATCGTGATCTTCCCGAACCAGCGGTTCGGGAAGGTGGTTGAGGCATGGCATAAATCAGTCTGTGGAGGACTTTCGTGAAACGAATACTGGGAAATTGTCTCGGAGCGGCATTCGCCTGCTCCGTTCTTATTCTTGCCTTCCAGATCCCTACGACAGCCAAGGCGGCGACGAAAATCGCCGAGCAGGCACAAAAGGCCGCCGCGGTTCCTGACGAAGGCGTCTACCAGATCTATCAGAACCATACGTGGCTGTGGGCCAAGAAGGGCGCCGGATTCTTTGCCGTCAAACAGCGGCAGTTCGACGCCTGGACCCACGACAAAGGCAAATCGGGCTATGGCGATGGCATGTGGTTCATCCCCGGAGGCGGCAAGCTGTGCTACCGCGCGCAGTGGCACGGCTCCTGGGGTGTGAAGGGCTCGATGACCTGCTTCGAGCATCGCCAGGCAGGCAAGGTGATCTACAAGCGTAAATCCCCTGACGGCGAGTGGTACGTTTTCAGGAGTTCGCATCGCAACCGGTCGGACGAGTCGATGAAATTGAAATACGGCGACTACGTCACCAGGAAAATGAACCGGATCAAGGCAAAGCAGTAGATACTGTCTTCTGCGAGAAGCCACTGGTCTAAAGCGGGCCGACTGAACGGTTCAGGCGACCTGCTTTAGGTCCTTGTTTTTATGCATGCCGTTCTCGCGAAACCGAGGTCGCTTTTGGGCGACATGTATTAGGCCTTGCGCTCCCAGCGGCGGTCTGGCGTCTGCTGCCAGTAGGTGACGGCATGGCCGGCGTCCTTCATCACCTTCCAGTGTCCCCGCGCCGCTTCGACCTGGGCGGCATCGTGGCCGTCGAACAGGAACACCGCACGCTCGTAGCCGCCAAGGTCGGGCGGCGCCGCGCCGTCGACGAGGAACCTTATTTTGGCCTGGTTGGGATTGCCGTCGCCGGTGGTCAACAAGATCGGCTGTTCGCCGGGATGTGCCTCACGATCGGTTGCGTGGGCGAGGAACGAATCGTCACGGAAGGTCCAGAGATGCTGATCGAGCGCATCACGTCGTTCCTCGGTGCCGGTCTGCACCACGGCACGCCAGCCACGATCGACGCTGCGCTCCAGGAGGCCTGGCAGCGCATCCTCAAGCGTCGATTCGGTCAGGTGGTAGAACAGGACGTCGGCCATCGCTTCAGTCTATAGTGATTGAATCCGCTTACTGCTCATAATTGTCGCGCACCAGCCGGTCGAGCAACCTGACGCCGAAACCGGAACTCCAGGACTGGCTGATCTCGTTCGACGGCGAACCCATCGCCGTGCCGGCAATGTCGAGATGCGCCCAAGGCGTCTCCTTGACGAAGCGCTGCAGGAACTGCGCGGCGATGATGGCGCCGCCATAGCGGCCGCCGATGTTTTTCATGTCGGCGTTCTTGGAATCGATCAGCTTGTCATATTCGGCGCCAAGCGGCATGCGCCACAGGCGCTCCTGTGTCACCTGCCCCGCCGCCGCCAGCCTTTCGGCCAGTTCGTCGTTGTTGGAAAACAAGCCGGCATAGTGCTGGCCGAGCGCCACCATGATGGCGCCGGTCAGCGTTGCCAGATTGACCATGAATTTCGGCTGGAAGCGGTCGTTGCAGTACCACAGCGCATCGGCCAGCACGAGGCGGCCCTCGGCATCGGTGTTGAGCACCTCGATGGTCTGGCCCGACATAGAGGTGACAATGTCGCCGGGGCGCTGGGCATGGCCATCGACGGCATTTTCAACCAGACCGATGATGCCGACGACATTGGCCTTCGCTTTGCGCGCGGCCAGCGCATGCATCAGCCCGGTGACCGCGGCGGCACCGCCCATGTCGCCCTTCATGTCCTCCATGCCGGAGGCCGGCTTGATCGAATTGCCGCCGGTGTCGAAAGTGACGCCCTTGCCGACGAAGGCAACCGGACTGTCCTTTGGCTTGCCGCCATTCCACTGCATGATCGCCATGCGGGCGCCGCGCGGCGAGCCCTGTGCGACACCGAGCAGCGAGCCCATGCCGAGCTTCTTCATTTCCTTCTCGGCCAGGATCTCGACCTTGACGCCGAGCGCCTCGAGTTCCTTGGCGCGGGCGGCGAACTCGACCGGCCCGAGCACGTTTGCCGGTTCGTTGACGAGGTCGCGCGCCAGAAGGACGCCGTCGATCACCGCCTCGGCATCGGTGAAGGCCTTTTTCGCCGCGGCCGGATCGGCGGTTTGGATGGTCACCTTGACCGGCTTTTTCGGCTCGGCCTTGCCGTCGTCCTTGTCCTTCCTGGTCTTGTATTTGTCGAAGGAATAGCTGCGCAGGAGAATGCCCGCCGCAAGGCTTGCCGCATCCTTGCCAGTTGGCGACGCGCCGGCGAGATCGAGCACCACAGCCACGTCGGTCGCCTTGCGCAGCGACGCGGCAATGGTGCCGCCAAGTTTCAGCCACGCATAATCATCCAATCTCGACACCTTGCCGGCGCCTATCGCCACAAGCCTGTCGAGCGACGCTCCCTGTGGCGCCAGAACTTCCACGACGCTGGCGAACTTGCCCGTGAACTCGGCCACCGGAAAGGCCCGCTCCAGTGTCTTGCCGGGATCGCAAGCCTTGGCTGCGTCGCTCAGGCCGCCCTCATCCGCCGAGAGCACGAAGACTGTGCCCTTCTTGTTCGACGCGGTCTGGGGTGCGGAGAATTTGGCGAAGGCGATCGACGGTCTTTGATTCATCATGTCCTGCTTTCAGGGAATGCGCAGCTTTTGGGGAAAGCGGTTCGAAGCGATGCGCGACATTTGGTCGTTTTCGGGCATTTGGCAAGACTTTGCCGAATTCACATCCCATATGACCTACGGAATCGATAATGATTCTTCGCGGCACGGCCCCGCTTTTTGCCGCAACCTGTTGTTAACCATCGATGTTCTCCCTTTCTTATCCATTCCCGCCGACACTCCGGCCCGCCGGGGCGGGTGACCTGGGACGGGAACCGGATCGAGCCTCTGTTGGAGCCAGTTGTGCAGGCGCTGCCGGACAGCTACCCTTGTGCGGTGGCATGATGCCGTTCGAGAAAATCGAGAAAAGCCTTCATGAAGGTCGTTGAACGCTACATCATGCGCCGCGCTTTCGTGGTCTTCATGGCCGCGCTTGTCTGGACGCTGGCCATCGTGTGGACGACGCAGGTGCTGGCAAAGATCGACCTGGTTACCGACAGCGGCCAATCGGCGCTGACCTTCTTCGAGGTCGCCGCCCTCATTCTTCCGTCCATCATCCCGATCGTGGTGCCTTTCGCCCTGGTGGTGGCGGTCGCACAGACACTCAGTGTCATGAATTCGGATTCCGAGCTCGCCGTCGTCAACGCTGCAGGCGCCTCGCGCTGGACGATCGTGCGGCCAATCATGCTTTTAGCGCTCGCGGCGGCCGTCTTTTCCTTTGCCGTCGACAACGGCATCGACCCCTATGCACGACAGAAAAACCGGGCCCTGGTGGCGTCGTCGCGCGCGGATCTGTTGTCGCTGATCATCCAGGAGGGCACCTTCCGCAAGGTCGAGGACGGGCTGTTCCTGCAGGTCGGCGAGCGGCTTCCCGACAATCGGCTGGGCGGCATCTTCGTCGCCGATTCACGCGAGGAAGGCGTCAACCTCGTCTACTATGCCAAGACCGGCAGCATCGTCGAACGCGGCGGCGAAAAGGTGCTGATGATGAATGACGGCGTTATCCATCGCAAAACGCTGACCGGCGATCTCTCCGTCATCCGGTTCACCTCCTACGCCTTCGACATGTCGGCCTTCATGGCGGCGGCTTCGGCGGTGACACTCCTGCCGAAGGACCAGACGACCCAGTACCTGCTCAACCCGAGCGCCAACGACAAGAGTTATCAACAGACCCCCTACCAATACCAGGCCGAGGTCAACCAGCGGTTTTCGGAATGGACGTATTCCGTGGTCTTCGCGCTCATCGCGCTCGCGGTCGCCGGAGACGCGCGCTCGCACCGCGAGGCGCGCGTCAATCCGCTGATCACGGCGATTTCGATATCGCTGTTCGTGCGCTGGCTGGGCTTCTTTGCCGCCAGCAAGGCCGATGAGATCCCGCAATATGCCTACATGGTCTATGGCGTGCCGATTGTGGCTTCCGCGGTGGCGATCTGGTTTATCGTCTCCAACCGGACCATGGAACTGCCGGTGGCCTGGGCCGACTGGATGACAAACTTCGCCACCCGCATCGGTGACAGCTGGAACGCTCTCAAGCTGCGTCTGTCCAGGCGCGGCACTTCAAGGCAAGGGGTCAGCTGATGGGCTGGACGCTGGGCCGCTATTTCTTCTTCCGCTATGTGACGATCACCCTCTGGTTCTTCATCGGCCTCCTGGCGCTGGTGTTCCTGATCGATTTCACCGAACTCTCCGGTCGCACCACCGGCCTGCCCGGCTTCACCTATGGAACGGCAGTGGCCATTTCGGGGCTCCGCATGCCGATGATCATGCTGCAGACGGTGCCGTTTGTCGGTCTCTTCTCGGCGATGGCGACGCTGGTGTCGCTCAACCGGCGCTACGAATTGGTCATTGCGCGTTCCGCCGGCGTTTCCGCCTGGCAATTCCTCTTGCCGTGCTGCATCGGAGCCTTGCTGTTCGGCGTCCTGTCGGTTGGCGTCATCAATCCGCTCGCCGCTCATGCATTCTCCTGGTCCGAGCAGATCGAAACTCAGCTGCGTTCCGGCAAATCGAACACGGTTTCGGCCGATGCCGCGCCCTGGATCCGGCAGAAAACCAGTTCGGGCGACACCATCATCGGTGCGCGGGCCATCCTGAACCAGGGCCTGGAGATGGCCGATGTCGTCTTTTTCATTCTCGACCCGCAAGGCAACATCGTCGAACGCAAGGACGCCGCGCGCGCCTTCCTGCGCGACGGCTATTGGGAATTGCAGGACGTCAAGACGTTCCAGAACGGCACGATCCAGGTGTCGCCAAGCGATCGCGTGCCGACCAATCTGAAGCCCGAATTCGTGCAGGAGCGGCTGGCGCGCCCCGAAACCATCCCGTTCTATGACCTGCCCGGAAAAATCGAGGTTGCCCGCTCCTTCGGCCTCAAGGCAAATGCTTTTGCCATGCAGTTTGATTCGCTGGTGGCGTTGCCGTTCCTTCTCGTCGCCATGACGCTGATTGCGGCAACAGTTTCAATGCGATTTGCGAGGATGGGGCAGTCGGCGACGATGATTCTGGGTGGCATCATCGCTGGCTTTCTGCTTTATGTCGTTTCGGTGCTGGTGAAGGCATTCGGCGTGGCGGGGTTCGTGCCGACTGTCGTAGCAGCCTGGGTGCCGGTCGTAGTGGCTATGTTCTTCGGGGTGACTTTCCTGCTATACAAGGAAGACGGCTAGTGAGGGAGGCGTTTTTGCCCAGCAACAGGCAGGCCCGTTTGGCGCGCCTCTATGCGGCGACCGCCTTGGCGTGCGTGCTTGCCTGCGCCGTCCCAATGCCGGCGTTCGCGCAGGATGTCGGCGACATGGCGACGTCGGTTCCGTCCGGCTCGCAGATGCTGCTGGCGGCCGATACGCTGGTCTACAACAACGACAATCAGACGGTGACCGCCGTCGGTGGCGTGCAGATCGACTATGGTGGCAATCGCCTTGTCGCCCAGCGAGTCGAATACAATCGCAACACCAAGCGGATGGTCGCGAGCGGCAATGTCGAAGTCATCAACAGCGACGGCACCAAGATCAATTCGGAACATATCGACATCACCGATGATTTCGCCGACGGTTTCGTCAACGCGTTGCGCGTCGAAACCATCGACAAGGCCTATTTCGCCGCCGAAAGCGCCGAGCGCATGGGCGGCGTGCTGACCACGTTCCACAATGGCGTCTACACCGCCTGCGAACCGTGCGAGGACAAGCCCGACAAAGCGCCGACCTGGCGCGTCAAGGCCAAGAAGATCATCTGGAACGGCGAGAAGAAGACGGTTCGCTTCGAGAATGCGAATTTCGAGTTCTTTGGGTTCCCACTCGCCTATCTGCCTGCATTCGAGATTGCCGACCCGACGGTGAAGCGCAAGAGCGGCTTCCTGATTCCCGGTATCATCTTCAACGACGATCTCGGCGTCGGCGTGAAAATTCCCTATTATTTCGCACTGTCGCCGACCTATGACCTGACCGTCACCGGCACCGGCTACACCAAGCAGGGCTTCCTCGGTGAGGCCGAGTGGCGCCAGCGCTTCAACAATGGCCAGTACAGTTTGAAGATCGCCGGGATCCATCAGCAGGATCCCGATGCTTTTCTCGACACGACAGCTTTTCTCAGCACCGCCGGCCACAATGTCAACTCGGGTTCGGCGGGCGATCCCAACAAATTCCGCGGCATGATGGGAACCCAGGGCCAGTTCGCCATCAATTCGCGCTGGAATTTCGGCTGGGATGTGCTGCTGCAGACCGACAAGAACTTTTCGAACACCTACAACATCGACAAGTACAATGCTTCCGTCCACCAGTCCTCGGTCTATCTGACGGGCCTCAACGGCCGCAACTATTTCGACGTGCGTGCCATGCACTTCGATGTGCAGGAAGATACGCCGGACGACAACATATCCGCGCGAAGCGGGCAACAGCCCTGGGTGCTGCCGTCGCTCGACTACGCCTATATTCCCGACGTATCGGTGGCCGGCGGCCAGCTGTCGCTCAACGCCAACGCGCGGGTCATCCGTCGTGATGATCTCGATCAAGCCTTTTCGACCCCTTTTAACCCGCTTACGCCAACCGAGCGTGTCCGTGGCATCGAAGGCGAATCCGGCCGTGTCACCGTCGAGGCCGAGTGGAAACGCAGCTTCGTTACCGATGGCGGGCTGGTGTTGACGCCGTTGCTCGCACTGCAGGGTGACGTGGACTACCTCAACGCGTCGTCGGCTTCGCTTGCTGCCATCAAAGAGATGGCGACGAACCCTGAAATAAATACCAACGACGATATGCGCTCGTCATTTGCCCGTTACATGGCAACCGCAGGCCTTGAGATGCGTTGGCCAGTGCTGTTTTCAATGGCGAGTGGATCCAGCCACGTGATCGAGCCGATGGCGCAGGTCTTCATGCGCCCTAACGAGCAGTATGTCGGCGGTCTGGCTGTTCCCAACGAAGACGCCCAAAGCATAGTGTTCGACGCGACCACCTTGTTCGAGCGCGACAAGTTCTCCGGCTACGACCGTGTCGAAGGCGGTTCGCGCGCCAATGTCGGCTTCCGCTATTCCGGCTCGTACAACAATGGCTGGGGCACCAATGCCATTTTCGGCCAATCCTATCAGATCGGCGGCGAGAACTCCTTCGCCGCTCCGGATCTTGTCAATGTCGGCGCCTATTCAGGTCTCGACACGACCAAGTCCGACTATGTCGGCCTGTTTGGCATCAACAGCCCCAACGGCTTCGCGGCCTCGGTCAGCGGCCGTTTCGACGAACAGAGCTTTGAGATCCGCCGCGCCGAGCTGAAGGCCGCCTATTCCGGCCTGCCAGTGTCGCTGAGCGCCAAATACGCCTTCATCCAAGCCCAACCACTCTACGGTTTCACCACCGACCGCCACGAGGTCACACTCGGTGCATCGACGCATCTGGCCGAAAACTGGCGCGTCTTCGGCACCGGAACCTACGACTTGCAGCAAAGCCTGCTGGTCAAGGACGGTGTCGGCTTTGCCTACAACGACTCCTGTTTCACCTATCTGATGACCTACTCCCAGTCCCGCGACCTGAACACTAGGGAGGTGTCGCAGACCATCGGCTTCAACCTGTCGTTCCGCACCCTCGGCGATTTCGGCTCGTCGAGCAGTGCCATCGACACGATCCAGTAATCATCGGCGACATCGTTTCGCCGCATAGGGCTGGCACGGATTTCGCGCACCTGGAAACGATAAAATGGGCGGAACCGGGATAGAATTGGGATACCAACGATGAGGAAATACCTCTTTTCAGCAGGTTTCGCGTTGCTTGTAGCAGCGACGTCCGTGTCCATCACCGCGATGACGCCGCCGGCTTTCGCCAGCGAGATCAAATACGTCGTCAACGACATTCCGGTCACCACCGGCGACATCGCTCATCGCGCCGCCTTCCTGAAGCTGCAGCGCAAGAAGGGCGACGCCGGCCAGGAAATGATCGACCAGACGCTGCGCATGGCCGAGGCCAAACGGCTTGGCATCCGCATCAGCGACGCACAGGTCGAGGCGGCATATCAACGCTTTGCTTCGAGCAACAAGATGCAGCTCAGCCAGCTCGACGGCGTCATGGAGAAGTCAGGCGTCACCAAGAGTCACTTCAAGGAATTCATCCGCGCCCAGATGGCCTGGAACCAGGCCTTGAGCGCGCGTTACCGTTCCGGCGATGGCACCGGTGCCGTCAGCGAACAAGACCTTGTCAGGAAGATGCTCGAAAAAGGCGGCGCCAAGCCGAGCGCTACCGAGTACATGCTGCAGCAGGTCATCTTTGTGGTTCCGGCGGCCGAACGCAGCGCAACGCTGGCCAAGCGCAAGCGCGAGGCCGACGCCATGCGTGCCCGCTTCAGCGGCTGCAACACGACGCGCGAATTCGCCAAGGGCCTGATCGATGTCACCGTTCGCGATCTCGGCCGGGTGCTGGCGCCGCAACTGCCGCCGGACTGGGCCGAGCAGATCAAGGCTACCAAGGTCGGTGGTGCCACCGTCACGCGCGCGACCGAACGCGGCGTCGAATTCATCGGCATCTGCTCGTCGCGCGAAGTGTCCGACGACAAGGTCGCCCAGATGGTGTTCCAGAACGAGGGCTCCGGCGACAAGAACACCGATGAGCTCAGCAAAAAATATGTCGACGAGCTGAAGGCGAAAGCCCGCATCGTCAAGCGCTGACGTGGGCAGCACAATGGTTGCGCTCGCGTTGAGCGCCGGCGATCCGTCCGGCATCGGGCCGGAGATCGCCATCGCCGCTTTCATGGCGCGTGAGGCTGCCGCCCTGCCCCCCTTCTATCTGCTCGCCGATCCGGCGCTGATCGCCGCCCGGGCGCGCCTGCTCGGCATTTCGCTGCCGACCGCCGAAACGACCCCAGCACAAGCGGCGCAAGTCTTTGCCCGCGCGCTGCCGATCGTACCGCTGATTGCCCGCAGCATCGACAGCCCCGGCCGGCCGGAGCCGGCCAATGCGGCCGCCACCATCGAGGCCATCGACCGTGCCGTCGCCGACTGCCTTGCCGGCGAAGCCTTGGCCGTCGTCACCTGCCCCATCGCCAAGAAGCCGCTCTACGATGCCGGCTTCCGCTTTCCCGGCCACACCGAATACCTGGCGCATCTGGCGGCCCGGCACAGCGGCGTCGAGGCGATGCCTGTGATGATGCTGGCAGGCCCCGACCTGCGCACCGTCCCCGTCACCATCCACATTGCTCTGGCCGAAGTACCGAAGGCGCTGACCACCGAATTGATCGTCGCCACTGCGCGCATCACCGCCGCCGACCTCGCCAGCCGCTTTGGCATCGCCAGGCCACGGCTGGCCGTTGCCGGGCTCAATCCGCATGCCGGTGAAGGCGGCGCCATGGGCCTCGAGGACGAGCGTATCGTGCGCCCGGCGGTGGACATCCTGCGTGCCGAAGGCATCGATGCTTTCGGCCCTTTGCCCGCCGACACCTTGTTCCATGTCCGGGCACGGGCCGGCTATGATGTCGCACTTTGCATGTATCACGATCAGGCGCTGATCCCGGCCAAGGCGCTGGCCTTCGATGAGGCGGTCAATGTCACGCTCGGCCTGCCCTTCATCCGCACCTCGCCCGATCACGGCACCGCCTTCGACATCGCCGGCAAGGGCGTGGCGCGGCCCGACAGCCTGATGGCGGCATTGAAGCTTGCCCGGCAATTGGCCGACACGAACACGAGGCCGGTTGCCGCATGAGACCGCAGGGATGAGCATCGACGGGCTGCCGCCGCTGCGCGAGGTGATCGAACGTCATGGGCTACAAGCCAAAAAGGCGCTCGGCCAGAATTTCCTGCTCGACCTTAATCTCACCGGCAAGATCGCCCGCACCGCCGGCGACTTGTCCGACGCAACCGTAATCGAGGTCGGTCCCGGTCCCGGCGGGCTGACCCGCGCCTTGCTCTCCAACGGGGCGCGCCACGTCGTTGCCATCGAGCGTGACGAACGCTGCCTGGCAGCCCTTGCCGAAGTGTCCGATCATTATCCCGGCCGGCTGGAGATTGTCTCCGGCGATGCGCTGAAGACGGATTTCGCGGCACTCGCCAGTCGAGCAGGCGGGAGCGGCGGCCCGGTAAAGATCGTGGCCAACCTGCCCTACAATATCGGCACGGAACTCTTGGTGCGCTGGTTGACGGTCAGCGATTGGCCGCCCTTCTACACCTCGATGACATTGATGTTCCAGCGCGAGGTGGCCGAGCGCATCGTCGCTCCCGCCGGCAGCGACAGCTATGGCCGGCTCGGGGTTCTGGCCGGCTGGCGGATGGAGGCAAGAATCGCCTTCGACGTGCCTCCACAGGCATTCACGCCGCCGCCAAAGGTCACCTCCTCGGTGGTGCATCTGGTGCCGCGCCCTGCCCCCCTGGCCGCCGAGGTGAAAAAACTCGGCCGTGTCACCGAAGCCGCTTTCGGCCAACGCCGCAAGATGCTGCGGCAAAGCGTGAAAAGCCTCGGTGGCGAGGCTCTTCTCGAACGCGCCGGCATCGATCCGACACGTCGCGCCGAAACGCTCAGCGTCGAGGAATTCGTGCGGTTGACCAACGCGGTATGAGGACCGACATGCAGGAACTTGGGGTGGTGCCTCGACTTTTCCCGCTTGTGGTGGCGGGGCAAAAGACGTCCACCATACGCTGGCGCGAGACGACGATCGTGCCCGGTTACATGCGTTATGTCTGCGATGGTGACGCTACGTCGACAGCCATCGTGTGGGTTACGCGCTGTACGGAAATGCCGTTGTCGGAAGCTGCCGCCTTTGTCGGGCGGGAAAGCGAATGGCCAATGGATGTCATGCTGTCTGGAATGCGAGAGCACTATCCTGAGATCGAATGGACCGACATCGTGCAGATCGTCGAACATCTGACGCCGGCCGATAGCATGCGTCTATCCAGCTACCCGGCTGCCACGCCGTAACGGGTTCAGCCCGTCTTCTCGTCCAACAGTCCCGAGACGAAATCGAACAGGCCTGGCCGGCGATCGCGTCTTAGCCGCTCGGCGACGACGATGCCGCGCACTTCGGCGAAGGCGCGGTCGAGGTCGTCATTGATGATGACGAAATCATATTCCTTCCAGTGCTCGATCTCGTTGCGGGCGTTTTTCAGCCGCGTCTCGATCACCGCCTCCTGGTCTTCGGCCCGGCGCTTCAGCCGCGCCTTCAATTCCTTCATCGACGGCGGCAAGATGAAGATCGAGACAATGTCGGCGCGCATCTTCTCCTTGAGTTGCTGGGCACCTTGCCAGTCGATGTCGAACAGCATGTCGCGCCCTTGAGCCAACGCCAGTTCGGCCGGTTCGCGCGGGGTGGCATAGCAATTGCCGTGCACCTCGGCCCATTCGAGCAGCGCGTCGGAATCGCGCAGCCGCTCGAACTCGCGCACCGTCCGGAAATGGTAGTGGACGCCCTCGATCTCGCTGCCGCGGCGCGGCCTGGTGGTGACCGAGACCGACAGTTCGAGGCTGGAATCGCTTTCCAGAAGGTTGCGCGCGATCGTCGACTTGCCGGCGCCGGATGGCGACGACAGAACGAGCATCAGGCCCCGGCGGCGAATGCGGGACCCCAAATCCTTGGCAACCATCGGCTACTCCAGATTCTGAATCTGTTCACGAAACTGGTCGACCACCGCTTTCAGTTCCAGCCCGATCGCGGTGACGGCGGCGGCATTCGACTTCGAACACAGCGTATTCGATTCGCGGTTAAATTCCTGTGCCAGAAAATCGAGCTTGCGGCCGACCGCGCCGCCGGCTTCGAGCAGTGCCCGACCGGATGCGACGTGCGTTTTCAGCCGGTCGATCTCTTCGCGAATATCGGCTTTGGTGGCGAGGAACGCCGCCTCCATGTGCAGCCGGGTGGCGTCCAGGTTGGCGGAAGCGTCCATCAGCAGCCTGACCTGCTCGGCGATGCGTTCGCGGATTGCCACCGTCTCGCGCGACGGATCCGCCTCGGCCCGCAGCGTCAGCGCCTCGATTGTGTCGATATGGCCCGACAGCAGCAAAGCCAGCGCAGCGCCCTCACCCTGTCGTGCCTGTTCGAGCCCAGTCAGGGCGACCTCGAGCGCGACCATGACCACGGCGTCGAGCGCGGCCCTCGCCTCTTCGGTTTCGACAGTTTCGGGAATATCGAGCACGCCGCGCAGCGACAGCAATCCGTCCGATGTTGCGGGAGCAACGCCGAATTGCTCCTGCAGCCGCTTGGCGAGCCCGGCCAGATCCTTCAGGAAGGCTTCGTTGATGACCGGCTGCGCCTGCGCGCCTGCGGCACGGCCGATGGTCAGCGTCGCCTGGAAATTGCCGCGTGCAAAGCGTTTCTGAAGTGTCTGCCTGACGGCAGGTTCCAGCCGCTCGAAGCCTTGCGGCAGTCGCAGCCGCACTTCGATGCTCTTGCCGTTGACGGACTTGACCTCCCAGGCGATCGACGTGCCTTCATGCTCGGCGACGGCACGCGCAAATCCGGTCATGCTCTGCAAATTCATATCGCCCACAAGTCCCTGGCGCATCACCCCGAGACCGGCTTTCCGGAGAGGAGCAAGTGCTGCTTGAAAATGATCGCACCGCAGGCACGTCGAAATCGGATGCGCGGCGCTCTTGCAAATGTCGGGGCGTTGCCTGGTGGGCAACGCCTTTCTTTATTCTACTGGGCAGCGCCCGCGTCACCGCCGCTGTCGTCGCCACCGTCAGCCGGCTCACCATCGGTCGGCCCCCCGTCTGTCGGCTTGCCGGCATTGATGTCGCTGACGCCGGTGGCGGCCTTGGCGGCGTCATCGGCCTGCTTCTTCTGCAACGCACGATAGCGGGCGACATTCTCATTGTGCTCTTCCAGCGTCGCGGCAAAGACGTGCCCGCCGGTGCCATCGGCGACGAAATAGAGGTCATCGGTCTTCGACGGATTGGCCACCGCCTCCAGCGCCGCACGACCCGGATTGGCGATCGGCGTCGGTGGCAAACCGCTGATCACATAGGTGTTGTAGGGCGTCTGCTTCTGGATGTCCGATTGGTAGATCGGCCGGTCCGCCGGCTTGCCCTTGCCGCCGAACAGACCGTAGATGATGGTTGGGTCGGACTGCAGGCGCATGCCCTTGGCAAGCCGGTTCAGGAAGACGGCGGCAACCCGTGATCGCTCGTCACCCTTGCCGGTCTCCTTCTCTACGATCGAGGCCAGCGTAACAAACTCTTCGACATTGGCCAGCGGCAGGTCCGGCGCGCGCCGCTGCCAGACGTCGTCAACCAGCTTCTTCTGATCCGCCAGCAGCTTGTCGACCATCTGCTGGCGCGTCGCGCCGCGCGTGAAGCGCAGTGTGTCAGTGGCGAGACTACCTTCTGGAGGCGTGGTCGCCGGCATATCGCCGCTCAAGGCAGCGTCGTCGGTGATGCGCTGAAGCGCCTGCGCGACCGTCAGCCCTTCTGGAATGGTCAGCGAATACATCACCGACTTGCCGCTCTTCAAAAGCTCCATGATGTCGCGCATGGAGGCTCTGGGCTTGATCTCGTACTCGCCGGCCTTCAGCGCGGAATCATTGCCGAAGGCGCGCACGCCAAGGCGGAAGACCCGGGCGTCGCTGACCAGTCCGCGGCGTTCGAGCTGGTCGGCGATATCCTGAACGCCGGTGTTCGGCTTGACCAGGAAGGTGTCGCCATTGGCCGAGGGGCCGGGTTCGGTGAATTCCTGCTTGCCGAAATAGACCGCAACGCCGGCCGCCAGAACCATCAGCATCACCGAGGAGATGACGAAGTTCATGAACACGACGACCTGGCTGCGTGATGCACGCGAGCGCTTCGGCGGCGGCGTGCCGGCCTCAGGCCGCAACGCCTCGCTGGCCGTTTTCGGCACGATCGGTCCGGATGTCGCCGGCCGCTGCCCGAATTCTCCGTTGCCTGCCGGATTTGTGTTCATTTCGCCCTACCGTTTGATCGCCCAACGAATCCCCAACGGCAGAGTAGGGGCGAATATGGCAAAATTGACGGCACGCCAAAGCGGCGCCCGGCAGCCGGACGATCAGCCATTGTAGCGCTGGAAGACCAGCGACGCGTTGGTACCGCCAAAGCCGAAGGAATTGGAAAGCGCCACGTCAATCTGGCGGGCACGCGGCTTGTTCGGAACCAGGTCGATCGCGGTTTCTCGCTCCGGGTTGTCGAGGTTGATGGTCGGCGGCGCGACATTGTCTCTGATGGCAAGGATCGAAAAGATCGCTTCGGCGGCACCGGCCGCCCCAAGCAGATGGCCGATCGACGACTTGGTCGACGACATCGAAATCTTCGACGCGGCATTGCCGACAAGCCGCTCGACGGCGCCGAGTTCAATCGTGTCGGCCATGGTCGAGGTGCCGTGAGCGTTGATGTAGTCGACATCGGCAGGCGTCAGCTTGGCCCGGTTCAGCGCCGCCGTCATGCAGCGGAAGGCACCGTCGCCATCCTCGGCGGGCGCGGTGATGTGATGCGCGTCGCCGGTGAGACCATAACCGGTTACCTCGGCATAGATCTTGGCGCCGCGCGCCTTGGCATGCTCGAGCTCCTCCAGCACGACAACGCCGGCACCCTCACCCATGACGAAGCCGTCGCGGTCGCGATCATAGGGACGCGACGCCGTTTGAGGCGCATCGTTGCGATCGGTCGACAGCGCCCGGCACGCGGCGAAGCCGGCGATCGACAGCCGCGTCACCGGCGCTTCGGCGCCACCTGCGAGCATCACATCGGCATCGCCCCACATGATCAACCGGGCGGCATCGCCAATGGCGTGCGCGCCAGTCGAACAGGCCGTGACGACGGCATGGTTCGGGCCTTTCAGCCCGTGCCGGATCGAAACCTGCCCGGAGACGAGATTGATGATCTGGCCTGGGATGAAGAAAGGGCTGATGCGGCGCGGGCCGCGTTCCCTGAGGATCATCGCGTTCTCGGCGATGCCCTCGATGCCGCCAATGCCGGAGCCGATCAGGACGCCGGTGGCGCATTGCTCGGCATGTGTCTTCGGCTCCCAGCCGGAATCCTTCAGCGCTTCGTCGGCGGCGGCAATCCCGTACAGGATGAAGTCGCCGATCTTGCGCAATTCCTTCGGCTCGAGCACGGCCTCGGGATTGAAGGTGGCATTGCTGCCGTCGCCACGCGGAATGACGTGGGCGATCTTGCAGGCAAGATCCTCCACCTCGAACTCGGTGACGCGCTTGGCAGCGCTGCGGCCGGTCAGAAGTTCCTTCCAGCTGTGCTCGAAGCCCATGCCGAACGGCGACAGCAACCCAAGGCCCGTGACGACGACACGCCTCATCGCAGGTTCCTCCCCGGTGATGACTGCGGAAAGTGTCAGGCCGAAGCCTTGTCGATGTACTTCACCGCATCGCCGACGGTGAGGATGGTCTCGGCTGCGTCGTCGGGAATCTCGACGCCGAATTCTTCTTCGAACGCCATGACGAGTTCGACCGTGTCGAGGCTGTCGGCGCCCAGATCATCGATGAAGCTCGCCTGCTCCGTCACTTTGTCGGCATCGACGCCAAGGTGCTCGATGACAATCTTCTTGACGCGCTCTGCGGTGTCACTCATTTGGGCATCCTCGTCTTTTGTTTGTCTGTCTTCGTTAGCGGGCAGAATGCCGCTAATCAAGCTGAAAGATGGTCCTGCCGGAAACGCAACGGCTACGACCGGTTTTTGCCCGAACCGCCGGGTTGCGGGCCGCATTACACGAAAATCAGCTGAGGTCCAAGCCGAAATGGGCCTTCTCCGATGACTTTGAGCGGGTTCTGTCGCGACCCCGCTCCATCCCTCCGTCGCATGCGTGCCTGGCGTCCCGCAAAAGAAATTCCGCGAGAATGGTCCAGCAGGATGACCGATGCGGGTCGATTAGAGTCATTGTTCTAGACGCGAACCAGCGACAAGACGGGCATCTTGGGCATGCCGACGACAGCCAGACGAAAATCGAAAATGGAGATAGCCTGCTAACTGAAAAGTTACTCCATCATGGTACCGTTAATGATTCTGTCAAGAAATGGTGCCCCGATGACGGTCGCGCTGGCTTGCGGGAATAAGAAAAGGAGTGGACGTATGTCATCCTTGCTCAACAAAAGACGCCTGACGACCAAGCGCTGCCTAGTCATACTGGCGATTTTCGCATTTGGCATTCTGCCTGCGCGGGCATTGGAATCCATAAAGCTCCCAGAACCGCCGGACACGGTTGCTTTCAATATCCAGAAGAACGGTGAATCGACTCCGATCACCTTGAGGCAACTGGAGAAGCTCGGCCTCTATAGGATCACTACCCCAAGTCCTTTCGAAAGCGGCCAGCTTACATTTGAAGGCGTCCTGTTCAGCGATGTGCTCAAGCTGGTTGGATTGGAGGGCAAGGATTCCGTTGTTCTGCGAGCAGTCGACGACTATGTGCAGATAATTCCGAGAGAGGACTGGACCGACGGTCCTCTCCTGCTTGCCACGCGACAGGACGGAAAGTTGCTGACCCGACGCACCCAGGGTCCTACCCGGCTCGTCTATCCCCTCAATGACTATCCTGGCTTTGATACGCCGATTCGCAAACCACGATGGGTCTGGCTGATCAAGGCGATCGAGTCCGGCAGCTAGTTGAGCTTCCGCGTGACCTTGATGGCAAGGCTTAGAAAGAGGGGCTGGCGAGGAAAGAGGGGCTGGCGAGTTCCGGTTACATACGGGACAGCCATAGCTGCAGCCGTGGCCTGTTCAAGCATCTTGATCACGGTGTTGTTTCTCAGCATCAGCAAGATAGAGTCATCGCTGCCCCGGTTCGGGTTTTTCGCCATTCGCGAATTCCACATCGCCATACGCGACGTGACGCACTTGCGGGATATGATTTCGCTCGCTCAGGCTGCGCCCACGTCCACAACAGGCCTCGATCAGCTACTGGCGGCAAATGATCTGGTTTATGTCCGCTTCGAGCGGGTCGACGGCAGTGGAACGAGTCGTGAAATTCCTGCCTACGCGGGGATCGTGCCGCGCGTCAACGACCTGGTGACGCGGACTGATGCGCTGATTGCCGCCGGGCTACCTCTCGATGCAGACAGATTGAAGGAAATGGGGCTGGAACTCGATCAGATCGTAGCCCGAATGAATGAGGAGTATTATAAATTCGGTGAACAGGTAAACGCCGATCTCTACGCCTCAGAAATCAGCCTGAATAGATTTAATTATCAGATTTCCTTCGCGTTGGCGATTTTGTCACTACTTGCAATCGGGACTGCCGTATTGCTTATCGGCCGCCGTGAGACCATAAAGAAACTGGAATTTCTGGCTTGGCGTGACGCGACCACTGGTTTGAAGAACCGTGCCTGGATGTCAGCCAATAGAGACGATTTGCTGGATCGCGCAAAGCTAGCTGGCAAGCAACTCCATCTTTACCTGATCGACCTCGATCATTTCAAGAATGTGAATGATACGTTCGGCCATCACGTTGGCGATCTTCTGCTGAAAGCCGTCGCCGAAATCCTGCAGTTGATCGAACGCCCCGATGACGTATTTGCGGTTCGATTGGGTGGAGACGAGTTCGCCGTCATCGAGGTTGGAATGACGCATTCGGCCGAAAAAGGTCTCGGCAATCGTCTTCGGGAGCAATTGAATGGGTTTGCCGAGCTGGAAGGCCATCAAGTTCGAGTTGGCGCAAGCATCGGCATGGCCAGTTTTCCGCAGCACGGTGCGGACATTTCAACATTGATGCGCAACGCGGATAGCGCTCTCTATGCCGCAAAAGCCCAGGGGCGGGCCGGCCTGGTGACGTTTTCGCCTGCAATCCTCAGTCAAATCGATGTGCAGCTTGGCGAAGAGGCCGCAATCAAGCGAGCGCTTAATTGCGACGAATTCTTCCTGGTCTGGCAACCACAATTTGAGTTGGCAACCGGCCGCATGACCGGGGCCGAGGCCTTGGTCCGTTGGCGTGACCCGATCTCAGGGGCGATTCGGCCGCCGATATCGTTTATTCCAACAGCCGAGCGAAGTGACCTGATATTGGAACTCGACAAATTGGTCTTGAGCAAGGCTTGCCGGCAGGCAGCACAGTGGCTGCCCATTTGCTCGGAGGACTTTGTCTGCTCGGTAAATGTTTCAGGAAAGAGTCTTCAGAACGACGTGTACTTCACCCATCTGGTTGAAGTGTTGCGACAAACGGGACTGCCGACGTCACGTCTGCAACTGGAAATCACTGAAGGGGTGTTTGTCCAGAACAGCCGAAGCGCTTTGGATATCCTGACCGAAATTCGAAACATCGGAGTCAGTTTGGCACTCGACGATTTTGGCTCTGGCTATGCAAGTTTCGGCTATCTCGCCGATTTCAACCTGGATCAATTGAAGATCGACCGGTCCTTCTTGAGCGATTTGGCATCGTCCCCGAAAAAGCAGAATGTCGTGCGAGGGATCATAGCGCTGGCCAATTCGCTCAGCCTGACGGTTGTGGCGGAGGGGGTGGAAAACGAAGCGCAGCTAGATTTTCTGATCGCTGAACAATGTCACCGCGCTCAAGGGTTCTTTATGTCGAAGCCCATCGAAGAAACCTTGCTGACAAACCATATGATTGCCCGGCGAGGCAGGACGAGAAGCGCAGGAAAATTCAAGCTGAGCCTCTCTGCCTAGTCATCGTTCGACTGGCCTCATTCCGAACAACTGGCCTCATCCCGAACAAAGCGGATGCGCGGGGAAGTGCCACGTCCGGTCAAATCATCGCCATGCCGCCATTTACATGGATGGTCTGGCCGGTGATGTAGGCGGCTTCGTTGGAGGCGAGATAGGCGACGGCGGACGCGACTTCAACGCTGGTGCCCATGCGGCGCGTCGGGATCGCCGCCATGATCGCCTCTTTCTGCTTGTCGTTGAGCTTGCCGGTCATCGCCGATTCGATGAAGCCTGGGGCGACGCAGTTGACGGTGATGTTGCGGGTGGCGATCTCCTGCGCCAGCGACTTGGAAAAGCCGATCATGCCGGCCTTGGAGGCGCAGTAGTTGGTCTGGCCGGGATTGCCGGTGACGCCGACGACCGAGGTGATGTTGATGATGCGGCCGTAGCGGCGGCGCATCATCGGATGGGTGAGTTCGCGGGTCAGCCGGAACACGGCGGTCAGATTGACTTCGAGCACGGTGTCCCAGTCGGCATCCGACATGCGCACGAACAGCCCGTCCTTGGTGATGCCGGCATTGTTGACCAGGATGTCGACGCCTTCGAGATCGGCCTCCGCCTTCTGGCCGAGCGCCTTGACCTCATCGCGGTTCGACAGATTGGCCGGAAAGAGCTTGACCCGGTCGCCAAGCTCGGCGGCCAGCGCTTCCAGTTTCTCGACGCGGGTGCCGTGCAGGCCGACGATCGCGCCTTGCGCATGCAGCACCCTGGCGATCGCCTCGCCGATGCCCCCGGATGCACCGGTGACGAGCGCCTTGCGGCCAGTCAATTCGAACATGTCTTTTCCTTCTCTGAAACCGGATAACGATTATCTGTAGACATCACTGCCCCAGAAGTCGTCGGCTTTCATAATACCTTCCTCACCGATCCTGATCCGCACCAGCACCTCGGCGGCAAGACAGTAGTCTTCCAGGTCCTCAAGGCCGCGCTCAATGAACTCGCGCATGTAATAAGCCCTGGCGCGACCGGTCTTGGACGCGAGAGCATCCAGGCGCAGCCTGATCTCTGGAGAAAGACGGATCGATGTGGACATGCCGCACCTTGGTTGCGATGCGCGTATTCATGTGGCCGCGCGTCTGTGAATTCAAGTCAGGCCGTTCAACCAAGCGCCGCTAGCGCTGCCTCGACTTCGACCGACGTGCCGACAGCTGATGTGGCGATGTCGCGGTTGATGCGGCGCGCCAATCCCGAAAGCACCTTGCCGGCGCCAATCTCGTAAAGTGTGGTGACGCCGTTTGCGCCGAACCATTCCACCGTCTCGCGCCAGCGCACGCGGGAGACCACCTGCTCGACCAGACGCCGCGCGATCTCGTCGGGGTCATTGGTCGGGGTGACGGTAACGTTGGAGACGATGGGCACCACCGGCGCGGCCTTCGTCACGCTGGCCAGCGCCTCGCGCATGATCTCGGCCGCAGGCGTCATCAGGGCGGAGTGGAAGGGCGCAGACACCTGCAGCATCAGCGCGCGCTTGGCACCCTTTTCCGTGCACAGTTTTGCCGCCAGTTCGACCGCGGCCTTGACGCCGGAAATGACGAGTTGGCCACCGCCATTGTCGTTCGCCACCTGGCAAACAGAACCCTTCCCGGCCGCTTGGGCGGCCTCGGCGCAGGCAGCTTCGACATCGGCCTGTTCCAGTCCGATGATCGCCGCCATCGCGCCCTCGCCGGCCGGCACCGCCGCCTGCATGGCGTTGCCACGTATGCGCAGCAGCCGGGCGGCATCGGCAACCGAAACGAAGCCCGCGGCCGCGAGCGCCGAATATTCGCCCAGCGAATGGCCGGCGACATAGGCGACCTTGCCTTTCAGCGAGAAACCACGCGATTCCAGCGCCTGGATCGCGGCCAGCGACACCGCCATCAGCGCCGGTTGCGCGTTGGCGGTCAGCGTCAACGTCTCTTCCGGACCTTCCCAGATCAGCTTTGACAGGTTTTCGTCGAGCGCATCATCGACTTCCTGGAAGATCCGGCGCGCCTCCGGAAAGGCGTCGGCGAGATCCTTGCCCATGCCGACGGCCTGGCTGCCTTGTCCAGGAAAGGTGAATGCAACGGCCATGCGAGGACTCCCAAGAGGTTGGTTTTGCTTGCCTGGCAGACAAGTTTTTCTTGCGTGTGACGCAAGGCAGGCCGCCAAGTCAAGCCCGGTTCGACCCTGCCCGGCGGCAACTTTGTGCACCGAGTGCCTGTTCCGAAAGGCTTTTTGGCGATCACTCCTGATGAAAACCGCTCACGATTCGTTTGCTGGCTCTTCTTATTTTGGCCACAGGCGCTAGCTTTGCGTGACAATTCTATGACAATCGAGTGACGTGCTGTCGCCGGGTGGGGAAGTTAAAGTGGCAAAGAGTTCGAAACGCGCCGCCAAGGCCGCGCCACAGTTCCTGGAAGACGACCCCTCCACCGGCTACCTGCCGGGCAGGAGATGGCCGGTCGTGCGCTATGGGCTGATCAGCCTGGCGATCGCTGCCGTCCTGGTGTTCGCCATCGAACTGATCGTACGCGGCGACTTTGCCGGCACGGTCTCCTTCTTCCTGCAGCCGCTCAAGCCGGGCTGGACCACCATTGTCGTGTTTGCGCTGATCCTGATCGGCCTCGATGCGGTGCTCGGCCGCAGCCACCAGAGCCTGATGATCGTCGCGCCGCTGACGCTTTCCCTTGCTTTCGTCGGTCACCAGAAGTCGCACTATCTCGGCGATCCGCTCTATCCGACCGATTTCCTCTATGCCCGCCAGATCTTCGCGCTGCTGCCACTCCTGGTGCGCGACCGGCCGATGACCGCGCTCGCCATGGTCGCCGGCATCGTCGCCGGCCTGTCGCTGCTCGTCTACGGCTGGCGGCTATGGCGCCGCAAGGTTCCGGCGCTCAGCCGCAAGGGACGCCTTGCCCGGCTGACGCTGGCAGTGCCGCTGCTTGCCTTCTTCGTTTCGATCATGGACTACGCCACCTTCTCCTGGACCAGGGACCGGCTGCAGATCATCCCGATCATGTGGGACCAGAAGGAAAACTATGCCTCCAACGGCTTTGCGCTGGCCTTCGCGCTCAATGTGCCGATGGCGCATGTCTCGGCGCCGCCGGGGTATTCCGACAAAGCGATCGCGGCGATCGGCAAGCCTGATGTAACCGTCTCGGTACCGGCCGAGAAGCCCGATATCATCATCGTCATGAGCGAATCCTTCTGGGATCCGACCAAGCTACCCGGCGTCACCATCACGCCCGATCCGATCCCCAACGTGCGCGCGCTGCGCTCGGGTTCGATGTTCTCGCCGGAATTCGGCGGCATGACCGCCAACATCGAGTTCGAGGCGCTGACCGGCTTTTCCAATGCGTTCCTGCCGGCCGGCAGCATCCCCTATCAACAATATGTGCGCACGCCGACGCCTTCGCTCGCAACCTTCCTCAAGAGCCAGGGTTACCGGGCGCGCGCCATCCATCCCGGCACCAACTGGTTCTGGAACCGTGGCGCGGTCTACGCCGATTTCGGCTTCAACGACTTCAAGTCGGAAGAGACGCTGCCGCCCATGCAAAAGCGCGGGCCGCTGGCATCGGACGCCGCGATGACCGACGAGATCATCAGCGAGGCCGACGCCAGCGACGCGCCGGTGTTCTTCTTTGCCGTCAGCCTGCAAAACCACGGTCCCTACGAGCCGAACCGCTATTACAATCCGACGCATACGGTGCAGGCGCCGATCAGCCAGTGGGCGCGCGAATCGCTGCTCAGCTACGCCGAGGGTTCAGCCGATGCGGATCGCGGTCTTGAACGCCTCGTCGAATGGGCGAAGAAACGCTCCCGCCCCACCGTGATCGCCTTCTTCGGCGACCATCTGCCGCCGCTGGGGCCAGTCTACGTCGAAACGGGTTTCCTCAAGGACAATGTCGCGCCGCGCAAGGAAGCGTCGCCCGAGGCCGCCCTCGAACACCACGAGACGCCGCTGGTCATCTGGTCGAACCGCACCGGGCCGGCTGAAGACGTGGGCGCCGTCAGCCCGGCCTTCCTGCCCTATCATATCCTGAAGGCGGCCGGCATCACTCATCCCTACTACACCGGCTTCCTGGGCGAGATGAGCGAGCGCTATCGTGTCGTCGACCGCAACCTGTTGCTGACGCCGGCTGGCGAGGCCACGCCCGACTGGGCGCGGCAGAAAGAGATCGACCCGGCGATCCGCGATTTCCGCCTGTTGCAGTACGATATGATGTTCGGCAAACGCAATGCGGCGCCCGACTTCTTCCCCGAAACGGTCGACAAGGTTGTCGCCCATACGAGTTGAACCGATCGATCCCGTCAGGAGCCGGATCGACTCTCTCCGGTGAGTATTCAATTCGTCAATTGCAACTTCGAGAACTTGTTGGCGATCTGCTGGAAAACGTCCGGCAATTTGGTCGGATCGCTGACTGCATAATAATTGGCCGGATCCGATGCGCAGGCGCTGTAGAGCGCGCGGTTGGCGGCGGTGTCGGATTGCAGCACCATGGTGTAGATTTGCACGCCCTCGTCCTTCAATTGCGTGCAAACGCTTTTGGTCCAACCATCGACATTGCGCGCCGCGGTCGTCTGGTTGTCCGATCCGAAACGGCCGCCGGCCAGGTAGCCATAAGATGTATAGTCGGACTTCGTCGGCTGGCTGCTGGCCCCGTAAACGACGTTCTCGCCGTCGGTGAGCAACAGCACGATCTTGCTGATGCCGGGTGTCTTCCACGGCGCTCCATCGGTGTACGGCGCGGTGGGTGACAGTACCCGCATGCCCCATGACAGGCCTTCCGAAACATTGGTGCCTGAACCGTTCCATTCGGTCATCTCGCTGGCCGCCTTGCGCAGCTTGTCGAAATCGTCGGTCAGGGGAACGACGGGAGTCGGGCAGGAACGATTTGGGCCAACGGTGATGGCGGTGCCGGTCTCCGTGATCAGCTTGTTGGCGGGCGCGACATATTTGGCGATCTTTTCGAGGTCTGCCCTAAGCAGCAGGTTGACGACCGGTCCAAGCAGCCTGCTCAGGTCAATGCCGAGAATATTAACGCCCGACTGGGCAAGTTTGGTCTTGTCGCTGATGTCGTCGAGATAGGAATTGTTGTAGCCGGTGGCAGAGTTGCCGTAGGAGCCCGACGGCTTCGTGGCGTTCGCCGGATCGTCGGGCGCGAAGTATGGAACGAACAGCGTGTCGGGCCTGGTCGGATCGGGCGGCGTGTCCGAAATGTTGTAGGTGCCCGGCCGCGCTTCCACGCAGCCTTTCCATCCAGTGCTATTCCAGCCTGTCCGTTTGCCGACGGGCACATCCTGCTGAAGCTGCTTGAACAGCGCCATGTGGTCCGGCCGCTTGCCGTCGATGACCGGGAAATTGACGCCGTTGGTGGAGGACTTGCCGTCCATGTCGATCCAGGACGGGTCGAATCCATCGCCATCGACGTTGACGGCCGTGACGAATGGAACCAGCGAGGCGCGGATCTTGCGCGTCGGCGATTTCGATGCCTCGAGAGTGTCGAGCAATGATTTGGTCGCCGTCCTCAGCGCCGTCATGCGGGCGCCGGCCATGGAGCCGGTGTTGTCCAGCACCAGCACGACTTCGAGCTGATTGTTCGATTCGACGGCGGAGGCATCGACCGCGATGTGCTTGCTGTCGCCGAACAGGAAGGCGAAGTTCAGATTGACGTCCGCCGTGGCAACCGCCTTTGTCTTGACGAAATTGACGCCCTTGTCGACGGTCAACGTCGCCTGCGCATTGCCGAGTTCGCCGTGCCCGACGATGTTGGCCTGGAAATAGCGGTTGAAGGCATCGTTGCGGGTGATGTCGAGATCGCCAAGATGCGAAGAGGCAAGGTTTGCCGCATCGAGGGCATTCTGCAGATTGCTCTTGGCCCGCATCAGGGTGGAGACATCGGTTGCAAAAGCGACAGCCGTCAGGATGACCGGCAAGCCCAGTCCCAGCACAAGCGTGAAATTGCCGCTCGTCGAGCGCCAGAATTTGTTGAGAAGCATCCTTACCCCCGGAAATGCTTGCCGCGCTTTTTGTGCACGGGTTATCTGGCTTCTGCGCCTCCCATGATGAATCGACCGTTGACGGCGAGGTTTCAACTCCGCACAACCTGACATTGTGGTTAAGACGCGGTTGCCGGAAACCACAAACTCCGGCCACTGTTGCTGCTCGTTTTTCCTCCTGCGACACAGGAGAATGCCCGCTTGCCCTTGCGTTGTGGCCGGATTGCTATATAGACGCCCGCAATCTGCCGGTCCTTGCTGGGGGCTGAACGGAGGGCCGGAGGTTTTTTCGAAAACCTTCGTGTGAAGCCAGAAGTGCTTCCGCCTCCCGTGTCTCCGCTCTCGACCGTCTCGTGATGCTCCTTTCTTCCCCGTGCCCTTGCAGGGTTTGCGGGTCAGAGAAGTTGCAGAGGCTTTTGCCGCCGGGAACCGGGAGAGAAACGAAGAAAGGCATAAGACATAATGGCTCTTTACGAACATGTGTTTCTTGCCCGGCAGGACCTCTCGCAGCAGCAGGTCGATGCGCTTGTCGAACAGTACAAGAGTGTCATCTCCGCGAATGGCGGGTCCGTCGGCCGGGTCGAGAACTGGGGACTGAAGTCCCTCACCTACCGGGTCAACAAGAACCGGAAGGCTTACTACACGCTGATGGACCTGAATTGCCCGGCGGCCGCGCTCAACGAGATGGAGCGCCAGATGGGCCTGTCCGAAGACGTGCTGCGTTTCCTGACCATCAAGGTCGAGGCGCATGAGGAAGGCCCGTCGGCCATGATGCAGAAGCGCGAAGAGCGCTCGGAACGCGGCGGCTTCGGCGACCGCGACCGTGGCGATCGTGGTCCGCGCTCGTTCGGCGACCGTGATCGCGGCGACCGTGGCGATCGTCCGCCGCGCTCGTTCGGCGACGCCGGTGCCGATCGTGGTCCGCGCCGTCCGCGCGAAGGCTTTGAAGGGGGTGCAGAATAATGGTCGACATCAATCAGATCCCGACCCGGCGCCCGTTCCATCGCCGCCGCAAGACCTGCCCGTTCTCCGGCGCCAACGCGCCCAAGATCGACTACAAGGACGTGCGTCTCCTGCAGCGCTACATTTCCGAGCGCGGCAAGATCGTGCCGTCGCGCATCACTGCCGTCAGCCAGAAGAAGCAGCGCGAACTCGCCAAGGCGATCAAGCGCGCCCGCTTCCTCGGCCTGCTGCCCTACGTGGTTCGCTAAGACTTTTAGTTTGACCATGATCTAACATGCGGGCGGTTCGCCGCCCGCTCTTCTCCCACGGCGACGGGCGCCGCAGGGTTGAACAACAAATCCCGGGTTGAGGTCAAAAACCTCTAACTGCCGCGACAGGCAGGACAGCGACACCAGCGCCCCGGGCGCTCAAGCTTCCTGACCTGTTCCGAGACATTCGGCGTCGATCTCATCGATCGATTGGCGCCCAACCAAAGGAACAAAACCATGGAAGTCATTCTTCTCGAACGCGTTTCCCGCCTCGGCCAGATGGGCGATACCGTCAAGGTCAAGGACGGCTTTGCCCGTAACTTCCTGCTGCCGCAGGGCAAGGCGCTGCGCGCCAACGAAGCCAACAAGAAAAAGTTCGAAGGCCAGCGCGCCCAGCTCGAAGCCCGCAACCTCGAGCGCAAATCGGAAGCCAGCCAAGTCGCCGAAAAGCTCGACGGCAAGAGCTTCGTCGCCGTTCGCTCCGCCGGTGAAACCGGGCAGCTTTACGGCTCCGTTTCGACCCGCGACATCGCCGATCTGCTGACGGCGGAAGGTTTTTCGATCAACCGCAACCAGATCCTGCTCAACCAGCCGATCAAGACCATCGGCGTCACCAATGTGGCGATCGCGCTGCATCCGGAAGTTGAGGTCACCGTCACGCTCAACATCGCCCGCACGGCTGACGAAGCCGAGCGCCAGGCCAAGGGCGAGACGCTGACCACCGCCGAAGCCATCTATGGCGACGACATCAACGACAATGCCCGGCCGGAAAACTTCTTCGACCCGAACACCGAGTTCGAGGGCGGCGAAGACAACGCCTGATCATACGTCGCAAGACCATTGGAGCTGTGCTCTGATCCCGATCGGAGCTACGCTCCGATCACTTTGCCGGCATCCAGCCATACTGGACCAACGCCCGGGCCTCGCGCCCGGGCTTTTTTATGCCAAATGGAACTTTTCGAACCCCTATATATTGTTGCAGACTATAGCGTCGCGCGTCCTTTGGCCGCGCAAATGACGCTGTGCAGCTTTGGTTCGGCGCAAGATCCCCGATGAAAATCGATTCCGATTTTCGGGTCACGCGCCAAGACAGCCTGTCTGGCCGAGAGGGGACATTTGGTCATGAATATTCTGTTGAAGCGCGTTCTCGACCGCCTGGTGCGCACCGGCAACCTCAGGGTAACCGGCCCCAAGGGCGCGACGGTGGTTTTCGGCGACGGCAGCGGCGAACCGGTGCACATGCACATCAAGACCGCGCATGCCGAGCGCGCCATCACCTTCGATCCGATGTTGGCGGTGCCTGAAGCCTACATGGACGGCGAACTCGACATCCTCGAAGGCGGCGTGCTGGGTGTGATGCGCATCGCCTTTCAGAACATGGGCAGCGGCGGCATCGACGCCACCTGGTCGAAGGCCATCGAAGGCCTGCGCCACGCCTTCCGCCGCCTGCAGCAGATCAACACCGCCTCGCGCTCGCGCCGCAACGTGCAGCGCCACTACGATCTGTCGGGCGATCTCTACCGGCTCTTCCTCGACGAGGACATGCAGTACTCCTGCGCCTATTTCGAGCAGCCGGACATGACGCTCGACGAAGCGCAGTCCGCCAAGAAGCGCCACATCGCCGCCAAGCTCCGGCTGAAGGCCGGCCAGACGGTGCTCGACATCGGCTCCGGCTGGGGCGGACTCGGCCTCTACCTCGCCAAGGCGTTCGACGTCGACGTGCAAGGCGTGACGCTGTCGACCGAGCAGCATGGTGTCGCCACCGACCGGGCGCACGCGCAAGGGTTGGAAAGCCGCGTGCATTTCGAACTCAAGGACTACCGCGAGCTCAACGAGCGCTTCGACCGTATCGTCTCGGTCGGCATGTTCGAGCACGTCGGCGTCAACCACTACCGCACCTTCTTCGACAAGAGCGCGACGCTGCTCAAGCCGGATGGCGTCATGCTGTTGCACACGATCGGCCGTTCCGGCGTGCCGTGGGCGACCAGTGCCTTCATCCGCAAATACATCTTCCCGGGCGGCTACATCCCCGCGCTTTCGGAAGTCATGCCGGCGATCGAGAAGTCGGGCCTTGTCGTCACCGACGTCGAGATCCTGCGGCTCCACTATGCCGACACGCTGAAGCACTGGGGCCAGCGCTTCGCCGCCAACCGCGACAAGGCCAAGGCAATCTATGACGAGCGCTTCTGTCGCATGTGGGAGTTCTACCTGGCCGCCTCGGAAGCCGCTTTCCGCTGGCAGGACCTCGTGATCTTCCAGATTCAGATCGCCAAGAAGAACGACACGCTGCCAGTGTCGCGCGACTACATGGCCAAGTGCGAGAAAGCGCTTGAGATGCGCGATATGGGGCATCGCGAAACGGTACCGGTCAAAAAGAACCCTGCAGCCAGGCCAGTTCGGCGCCGCAAGGTTGCGGACCAGGAATAGCATTGTCGCTTGCCATTGCCGGCGCCTGCACTGAAAAAGGTCCCGTGATCGTCTCGGGACCTTTTTCATGACGTATGTCTTCTATGCCGCCGCCGCTCTGGCCGAGATCGCCGGCTGCTTTTCGTTCTGGGCCTGGTGGCGGTTGGAAAAGTCGCCGCTGTGGCTGCTGCCCGGTCTCGCCTCGCTCGCTCTGTTCGGTTTCCTGCTGGCGCTAGTCGACACGTCAGCAGCCGGCCGTGCCTATGCAGCCTATGGCGGCATCTACATTGCGGCGTCGCTTGCCTGGTTGTGGCTGGTGGAGGGCATGCGCCCCGACCGCTGGGATTTTGCCGGAGCAGCGCTCTGTATTGCCGGCGCTTCGGTGATCCTTCTCGCCCCTCGGGGCGCGTGAGATGGAACTGCCGGCCCAACTTCGCCAGGGTGTCGAGCGTCTGCTCGAAAACATTCCGCTGGCGACACTGAAGCAAGCGGCAAAAACGCTTTCCGACCGTTATCGTGCCGAATTGCGCGACGGTCGTCTGCACATGGCGGAAGATCTGGCGGTGAAGGCCTATCTGGCGACGCGGTTGCCGGCGACCTATGCCGCGATCCGCGCCAGCCTCGACGCGCTGAGCGACGCCAAGCCCGACTTTCAACCCAAGAGTCTGCTCGATGTCGGGGCCGGCCCTGGTACGGTGCTTTGGGCCACGGCCGATCAGTGGCCGGATCTCGAACAGGCGGTGTTGTTCGAAGCCAGTGCCACAGTGCGCAAGGTCGGCGAGGCACTTGCCGCCGACGCGATCACCGCCCAGACCAGTTGGCTGGCCGGCGACGCCACCGTCGACCTCGCCGGCCTCAAGCCAGCCGATCTGGTGACGTGCGCCTATGTGTTGGACGAAATTGTTCCGGCATCGCTACCGAAACTCATCGACCGGCTCTGGCAGCTCACCGCCGACACGCTGCTCATCGTCGAGCCGGGTACGCCAGCCGGATGGCAGCGCATCCTTGCCGTGCGCCGGCAGCTGATCGAGGCGGGCGCGCATGTGATTGCCCCTTGCCCGCATCAGGCGCCCTGCCCGCTCGCCCAGCCCGACTGGTGCCATTTCTCCCGCCGAGTCGCCCGCTCGCGCCTGCACCGGCTGGCCAAGGATGCCGATGTGCCATGGGAGGACGAGAAATTCATCTATGTCGCGGCTTCCCGCTATGGACCCACCTCGAACCGGGCACGGGTTCTTGCGCCGCCGAAATCCGGCTCCGGCAAGGTTCTGCTCAAGCTCTGTCAGGAGGATGGTACCGCCGCCGAGCGCTTGTTCACCAAGCGCGACGGCGCCGATTTCAAGCTCGCCCGGCGGCTGGACTGGGGCGACAGGCTGGCTTCCGAATAGGCGGCAGTGGCGTTTGGGACCACGCCGAAGAAAAATTTCGGAGCGATGTCGAATCCGGGCCGTGCCGTTCGACCATTGGCGTTCTCGGACCTTTCGAGACGCCAAGAGTGTCAAACGGCATCAGCCAACAGGAGAAAACGCAATGAGCTATATCGCAGGATTTGTCGCCGCGGTGCCTGCCGCCAACAAGGAAGCCTATCGCAACTTTGTTGCCAAGGCGGCATCGGTGCTGAAGGAGTTCGGCACCACCCGCATGGTCGAAGGATGGGGCGATGACGTGCCCGGCGGCAAGATCACCGACTTCAGAGGTGCCGTGAAGGCAAAGTCGGATGAGGTCATCACCTTTTCATGGCACGAATATGCGGACAAGGCGGCCGCGGACGCGGCCTATCACGCGATGATGAGCGATCCGCGCATGGCGGAGATCGGTGCGCCCATGCCCTTTGACGGCCAGCGCATGATCATCGGCGGCTTCACGCCGTTCATCGACCTGAACACGACCAGCAAGACCGGCTACATCGATGGCTCGCTGGTGCCGGTGTCGGCCGCCAACAAGCAAGCTTACTTTGCAGTGGCGGCGAAGCAGGCCGCGGTGATCAAGGAACATGGCGCAACCCGCGTCGTCGAAGCCTGGGGCGACGATGTTCCCGACGGCAAGATCACGGATTACCGTGGCGCCGTGAAAGCGACGGGCGACGAGGTGGTCGTCTATGCCTGGGTCGAATGGCCGTCGAAGCAGGTGCGCGACGAAGCCTGGAAGAAGGTGATTGCCGATCCGCGCATGTATGCCGACGCCATGCCCTACGACAACCAGCGACGGGTCCATGGCGGCTTCGCCACGATCCTCGACGCCTGAACCCAAGAATGACGCCTGAGCCCAGGTATCAAGATAAGGAAACCCACCATGCGTTACGCCTGTCTCATCTACTTCCACCCCAAGACGCTGTTCGGCGGTAGCCCGCAAGCCAATGCCGCGCTCGCCGAATGCGCCGGATATGACGACGTGCTCAAGGCCAGCGGCCATTTCGTTACCGGCGAGGCCCTTGTGCTGCCCGAAGAGGCAATGACCGTGCAGGTCCGCGACGGCAAGATGTCGTCTGTCGACGGCCCGTTCATGGAGACCAAGGAGATACTGGGCGGCATCATCGTCATCGAAGCCCGCGACCTCAACGAAGCCGTGCGGGTGGCGAGCGGTCATCCGCTGGCAACGATCGGCTTCGTCGAAGTCCGCCCGGTCGTCGACTTCAGCCAGCCGCCGCCGGTGCTGTGAGCACCGCCAGCCCGCGCGACGCCCTGGAGGCGGCCTACCGCACCGAGGCACGGCGTGTGCTGGCGACCTTGATCCGCCTGCTCGGCGGTTTCGACGCGGCGGAGGAGGCCTTGCATGAGGCCTTCACTGCTGCCGCCGAACAATGGCCGCGCCAGGGCGTGCCAGCCAATCCCTATTCCTGGCTGGTCTCGGCAGGCCGCTTCCGAACCATCGACCGCTGGCGCCGGGAAGCGCGGCTGGCAGGGGCTCTACCGGAGCTCACGGCCCTGGCCGAGCCGACACCTGAGCCGGCCCTTGCGGAAGACATCCAGGACGACGAATTGCGGCTCATTTTCGTCTGCTGCCATCCGGCGCTGACACCGGATGCACGCATCGCCCTGACACTGCGCGAAGTGGGTGGCTTGACCACAGAAGAGATCGCCCGCGCCTATCTGACGCCCGCACCGACCATCGCCCAGCGCATCGTGCGGGCCAAGGCCAAGATCCGTGACGAGGCGATCCCCTACGAAGTGCCCGACCGCGGTGAATTGCCGGCGCGGCTCGAGAGCGCGCTGCAGGTGATCTATCTGATCTTCAACGAGGGCTACGCGGCAACCGAGGGGCCGAACCTGACACGGGCCGATCTCTGCGCCGAGGCGATCCGGCTCGGCCGGCTGATGGTTGAACTGCTCGACCAACCGGAGGCGCAAGGCCTGCTCGCCCTGATGCTGCTGCATGAGGCGCGGCGCGCAACGCGGGTCGACCCTGCCGGCGATCTCGTGCTGCTGGAGGACCAGGACCGCACGCTGTGGGACCGTGCGCTGATCGCCGAGGCCGACGGCCTGATCGGCCAGGCGATCGCCTCGCGCCGCATCGGACCTTATATCCTGCAGGCAGCGATTGCTTCCGTGCATGCCGACGCGGCAGGTACGACCGAGACCGACTGGGTACAGATCGTCGCGCTTTACGACGTGCTGAGTCGCGTCGACCCCTCGCCTATTGTGGCACTCAACCGCGCTGCGGCCATAGGCATGCGCGACGGCCCGCAGGCCGGACTGGCGGCAATCGAGACGGTCATGGGACAAGGCGGCCTCGACGGCTACCATCTCGCGCATGCCGCACGGGCAGACATGCAGCGCAGGCTTGGCTTGGGTGATGCGGCAAAAACCTCCTATCGGCGGGCGCTTGAGTTGACCCGGCAACCGGCGGAACGCCGTTTCATCGAGAGGCGACTCAGTCGGCTTTGAGCCCAGTGGCTGCATAGGCCACCGTTGCTTGTTTTCCCGTTTTGTTCTCCCTGTAAATGCGCTACGATCGTTCTTTCGATTCGAGTCAATCGTGATTCTTTCCACCGAAAAAACTCGGCTGTGAATCGCGGGTATCAAAGCTGATTGGACAGGCACTGGTGCAGATAAGTCAGCATGGGACTTGTCACGTTCTGATATCGAAAAGCCGGGATTTTTAATCGGGGACATCATGGCAGAAGCAGCGCGAAAATTCGGCGTCGCGGAAACACCGCTTTATCGTGAAGCGCCAAACAACATCGAGGCCGAGCAGGCGCTGCTCGGCGCCATCCTCGTCAACAACGATGCCTTCTACCGCGTCTCGGACTTCCTCAAAGCCAGCCATTTCTATGAGCCGCTGCACCGCAAGATCTTTGAGGTGGCGTCCGAGTTCATCCGCATGGGCAAGGTCGCGACGCCGATCACGCTGAAAACCTTCCTGCCGGCCGACGAGAAGGTCGGCGACATGACAATGGCGCAATATGTCGTGCGGCTGGCGGTCGAGGCCGTCACCGTCGTCAACGCCACCGATTATGGCCGCGCCATCTATGATCTTGCCACGCGCCGCGCGCTGATCACCGTCGGCGAGGACATGGTCAACATCGCTTACGACGCGCCGGTCGACATGGCACCCGGCGAACAGATCGAGGACGCCGAGCGCCGCCTGTTCGAACTGGCCGAAAACGGCCGCTACGATGGCGGGTTTGAAAGTTTTTCCGATGCGTTGAAGAACGCCGTCGACATGGCCAGTGCCGCCTATATGCGCGATGGCCACCTGTCCGGCATTGCCACCGGCCTGCGCGATCTCGACCACCGCATGGGCGGCCTGCAGCCATCGGATTTGATCATCATCGCCGGCCGTCCGGGCATGGGCAAGACGTCGCTGGCCACCAACATCGCCTATAACATCGCTGCCGCCTACGAGCCCGCACAGCAGGCGGACGGCTCCGTCAAGGCGGCCAATGGCGGCGTCGTCGGCTTCTTCTCGCTCGAAATGTCGTCGGAGCAGCTGGCCACCCGCATCATCTCCGAGCAGACCGAGATCCCGTCATCGAAAATCAGGCGCGGCGACCTGACGGAAGCCGATTTCGGCAAGCTTGTCGCCTACACGCAGGAGAACCACAAGCGCCCGCTCTACATCGACCAAACGGGCGGCATTTCGATTGCTCAGCTTGCAGCTCGCGCCCGCCGCCTCAAGCGACAGCGCGGGCTGGATCTGATGGTCATCGACTATATCCAGCTGATGCAGGGCTCATCCGCGAAGGCATCTCAGAACCGCGTCCAGGAAATCACCGAGATCACCACCGGGCTGAAGGCGCTGGGCAAGGAGCTCGGCGTGCCGATCATCGCCCTCTCACAGCTCTCGCGTCAGGTCGAAAGCCGCGACGACAAGCATCCGCAGCTGTCCGACTTGCGCGAATCAGGTTCCATCGAGCAGGACGCCGACGTCGTGCTGTTCGTGTACCGCGAGGAATATTACATCAAGAACAAGGAGCCGGAGAAAGGCACGCCCGAGCACCTCGCCTGGGAAACGAAGATGGTCGAGGTCCAGGGCAAGGCCGAAGTGATCATCGCCAAGCAGCGCCATGGACCGACCGGCACCGTCAGCCTTGCCTTCCAAGGCGAGTTCACCCGCTTCTCCGACCTTGCCGAGGAGCATCATCTGCCCGAAAGGTTCGAGTGACCGATTGAGAAAGGTCTCGTTCCTTCGCGCCCCCCTCTGTCCTGCCGGACATCTCCCCCTCCAGGGGGGAGATCGGATGTCATCGACACTTTCGCCAATTTTTGACGCTGAAAAGAAGGCGCAAGCGCCGAAGCTGCAAATCTCCCCCCTTGAGGGAGAGATGGCCGGCAGGCCAGAGGGGGGCGCTGTCCCGCTAACCTGTCACCACCCGGCACCCCTCTGATGGCCAAATCGCGCGTGCAATTCATCTGCCAGAGTTGCGGATCGGTGCATCAGCGCTGGGCCGGCAAATGCGATGCCTGCGGCGAGTGGAACACGCTGGTCGAGGAAGGCACGGCCGGCGGCATCGGCTCCGGTCCGGCCAACACGCGCAACGCCCGCAAGGGGCGCGCCGTGGTGCTAACCACGCTGTCCGGCGATATCGAGGATGCGCCGCGTATCATTTCGGGCATCGGCGAACTCGATCGCGCCACCGGCGGTGGTTTCGTGCGCGGCTCGGCGCTGCTGGTCGGCGGCGATCCTGGCATCGGCAAATCGACGCTGCTCACCCAGGCGGCCGCCGCACTGGCGTCAAAGGGCCACCGCATCGTCTATGTCTCGGGCGAAGAGGCGGTCGCGCAGATCAGGCTGCGGGCGCAACGGCTTGGTGTCGCCTCCTCTCCGGTGGAGCTTGCCGCCGAGACCAATGTCGAAGACATCCTCGCCACGATAGCCGACGGCAAGCGGCCCGACCTCGTCATCCTCGATTCGATCCAGACGCTGTGGACCGACCTCGCCGATTCGGCGCCGGGCACCGTCACCCAGGTGCGCGCCGCCGCGCAGGCGATGATCCGCTATGCGAAATCCACGGGGGCGGCGATCGTGCTGGTCGGCCATGTCACCAAGGAAGGCCAGATCGCCGGGCCGCGTGTCGTCGAGCATATGGTCGACGCCGTGCTCTACTTCGAAGGCGAAGGCGGCCATCACTATCGTATCCTGCGCACGGTGAAGAACCGTTTTGGACCGACCGACGAGATCGGCGTCTTCGAAATGTCGGACAAGGGCCTGCGCGAGGTCGCCAACCCGTCCGAGCTTTTTCTTGGCGAACGCCATGCGAAATCGCCGGGCGCCGCGGTTTTCGCCGGCATGGAGGGGACAAGGCCGGTGCTGGTCGAGATCCAGGCGCTGGTGGCGCCCTCCTCACTCGGCACGCCGCGCCGCGCCGTCGTCGGCTGGGATGGCGCCCGGCTGTCGATGACCCTGGCGGTTCTCGAAGCCCATTGCGGCGTGCGCTTCGGCAGCCACGATGTCTACCTCAACGTCGCCGGCGGCTATCGCATTTCGGAGCCCGCAGCGGATTTGGCAGTGGCGGCGGCCTTGGTTTCCTCGCTCACCGGCCTTGCCCTTCCCGCCGATTGCGTCTATTTCGGCGAAATCAGCCTTTCGGGCGCCGTGAGGCCGGTTGCGCATGCGCAACAGCGCCTCAAGGAAGCCGAAAAGCTGGGTTTTGGAAGCGCGGTTCTGCCCTCGGGCAGCGGGGAACTGGCCGGGGGGATCGGGGCCGGTTCTTTCCAGCCGACCGAGCTTGCCGACCTCGTGGCACGCATAGCCGGCTCACGCCGAAGCCGCGTGGACGAGGAAGACTAGAGCATCGGACCCAAAAAAACCGATGCTCCGCGCTATAATGCGGCTCATGGAGTGGGGCGAAAGACATGCCGATTACGCTGCTTGACGGAATTCTCGTCGGCTTCACTCTGGTCTCGGCGATGCTCGCCATGGTTCGCGGCTTCTCGCGCGAAATCCTGTCCGTCGTCTCCTGGGCAGCAGCGGCAGCGGCGGCATTCTTCTTTTACAAGCCGGTTGTGCCTTACCTCGCGCCCTACATCGAGAATGAAAAGGTCGCCATGGCGGCCGCCGCGGGCGTGGTCTTCATCATCGCGCTGATCGTCGTGTCGGTCATCACCATGAAGCTCGCCGACTGGATCATCGATTCCCGGATCGGCGCGCTCGACCGTACGCTGGGTTTCCTTTACGGCGCCGCGCGCGGCATCCTGGTCGTTGCCGTCGCGCTGCTGTTTTTCAACTGGCTGGCCGGCGCCAAGGCACCGGCCTGGGTCACGGAGGCCAAGTCGCGGCCGCTGCTCGAGCAGATCGGCGCCAAGCTCGAAAGCCTGCTGCCCGAAGACCCGGAAAACGCCATCCTGAAAAAGCTCAATCCGAATCAGCCGGCCGTCGAGACGCCCGCGGCTCCGGACGCACCGGCGGCGGATGCGCCATCAGGTGGCGACGATGCCAACACGCCGGCACCCGACGACAATGACGCAACACCGCCGGCGGACAACGCCCCGGCCAATCCAGCACCGGCTGCACCGGCAAACTGACGCCGGAAATGCGCGCTGGGAATTGACGATGGTGTGAACGGCTGCACGGCGCGCGTTGCTTTCGACGCGAACCCGCATTATATGGCGATTTTAGCGGAGCTTAAGATGGCAGACGCAGACGACGTGCTTTCCGCCGAGGCCGACGACCATTTCCACGACGAATGCGGCGTGTTCGGCATTTTCGGCCGGCAGGATGCCGCGGCCATCGTCACATTGGGCCTGCATGCGCTCCAGCATCGCGGCCAGGAAGCGGCCGGCATCGTTTCCTATGACGGCAGCCAGTTCCATGTCGAACGCCATGTCGGCCTGATCGGCGACACCTTCACCAAGCAGCGCGTCATCGACAGCCTGCAAGGCAACCGCGCCATCGGCCACACGCGCTACGCCACCACCGGCGGCGCCGGCATGCGCAACATCCAGCCCTTCTTCGCCGAATTGGGCGACGGCGGCTTCGCCGTCGCCCACAACGGCAATCTGACCAACGCGATGACCGTGCAGCGGGCGCTGCAGAAGCAAGGCGCGATCTTCTCCTCCACCTCCGACACCGAGACGCTTTTGCACCTCGTCGCCACCAGCAAGGAGCGCGACTTGAACTCGCGTTTCATCGATGCTGTGCGCCAGGTCGAGGGCGCCTTCTCGCTGGTCGCCATGACGGCCAAGAAGATGATCGGCTGCCGCGACCCGCTCGGCATCCGCCCGCTGGTGCTGGGCGATCTCGACGGCGCCTGGATCCTGGCTTCCGAAACCTGCGCTCTCGACATCATCGGTGCGCGTTTCGTGCGCGACCTGAAGCCCGGCGAGATGGTCGTCGTCACGTCCAAGGGCATTGAAAGCCTGTTCCCGTTCGAACCGCAGAAGACCCGCTTCTGCATCTTCGAATATGTCTATTTCGCGCGGCCGGATTCCTCGGTCGAAGGCCGCAATGTCTATGAGGTGCGCAAGCGCATCGGCGCCGAGCTGGCGCTCGAAAGCCCGGTCGAGGCCGACATTGTCGTGCCGGTGCCGGATTCGGGCACGCCGGCGGCGATCGGCTTTAGCCAGGCGGCCGGCATTCCCTTCGAACTCGGCATCATCCGCAACCACTATGTCGGCCGCACCTTCATCCAGCCCGGTGATTCGATCCGTCATATGGGCGTCAAGCTGAAGCATAACGCCAATCGCCGTATGATCGAGGGCAAGCGCGTGGTGCTGGTCGACGACAGTATCGTGCGCGGCACCACCAGCCAAAAGATCGTGCAGATGGTGCGCGACGCTGGTGCCAAGGAAGTGCATATGCGCATCGCCTCGCCGCCGACACGCGCCTCCTGCTTCTACGGCGTCGACACGCCGGAGAAGTCGAAGCTTCTGGCATCGCGCATGTCTGTGGAAGAAATGGCCGAGTTCATCCGTGTTGACTCGCTTGGGTTCCTGACCATCGACGGACTTTACCGCGCCGTCGGCGAAGCCAGCCGCGACAACGACCAGCCGCAATTCTGCGACGCCTGCTTCACCGGCCAGTACCCGACCCGCCTGCTCGACTTCGAAGGCCACGACAATGTGCGCACGCTGTCGCTGCTGGCGACGAGCGGGACGTAGGGCGTTGCTGCAACCGTGAATTTCGCCGGCTTGCAAATTTCGCCGCGATCACTTTGTTGCGGCCTCCTCGAAGCAGCCGATCTCCCCCCTTGCGGGGGAGATGCCCGGCAGGGCAGAGGGGGGTGCTGTCCCTCCATCCTGTCCATCAATTCCAGCCGCGCGCTTGGCCGAGTTCTCTCTCGGGGTCGGATCATTTCGAAAATTGGCGATCCTTCACACCCGCCTCTGTCCTGCCGGACATCTCCCCCGCAAGGGGGGAGATTGCGCTCCCACCTCCGCTTTCGCCAAATATGCAGGCTGACGAGGCAGAGCCAAGTCCGAGTTAGAACGCTAACCCTCGGAGTTGCCCTTTGACCCCTGCCCTCGACCTTACCGGCCGCGTTGCGGTCATCACCGGCGCCTCGCGCGGCATCGGCTACTTCATCGCCAAGGAATTGGCTGCCGCCGGCGCGCATGTCGTCGCTGTGGCGCGCACTGTCGGCGGCCTGGAAGAGCTTGACGATCAGATCAAGGCAGCCGGCGGCCAGGCGACACTGGTGCCGCTCGACCTCGCCGACATGGCCGGCATCGACCGGCTGGGCGGCGCCATCCATGAACGCTGGGGCAAGCTCGACATTCTCGTCGCCAATGCGGGCGTGCTCGGGGTCATCTCGCCAATCGGCCATGTCGAAGCAAAAACCTTCGAGAAGGTGATGACCATCAACGTCACTTCGACATGGCGGCTGATCCGCTCGGTCGACCCGCTGCTGCGGCTCTCCGACGCCGGACGAGCGATCATCCTGTCCTCTAATGCGGCGCACTCGGCCCGCGCGTTCTGGGCGCCCTACGCGGCATCCAAGGCGGCGGTCGAGACGATGATGCGCTCCTGGGCGCATGAGACACAGAGCCTGCCGCTCAGGGTCAACGCCGCCGACCCCGGCGCCACCCGCACCGCCATGCGGGCGCAGGCGGTGCCTGGCGAGGATCCCGAGACGCTGCCGCACCCCTCGGAGATCGCCAAACGCATCGTGCCGCTGGCCAGCCCGGATTTGAAAGAGACAGGTTTGATCTTCCAGGCCAAGCACAATCGCTTCGTCGCCTATCGCCAGCCGGAATAAAACTTGACTGCGAGATGGATTAAATAAGCCTCCGGCAACGTTTCTTCTGACGTAACCGGTCGAAACGGAGGACACCATGCGCAGACTGCTTCTCGCCACCGCCGCTACCCTGATCGCAGCCGCGGGCTCCGCCTATTCGCAAGACGCAACGATGAGCTTCTTCGTCACCAGCGTCGGGTCCGGCAAAGGTGCCGATCTCGGCGGCCTCAAAGGCGCCGACGCGCATTGCGCTTCGCTGGCGGAAGCCGCCGGCGTCACTGGCAAGACCTGGGCCGCCTATCTGTCGACCAGCGACACCGATGCGCGCGACCGCATCGGCAAGGGGCCGTGGGTAAACGCCAAGGGCGTCAAGATCGCCGACGACGTCACCTCGCTGCACAGCGACGCCAACGGCATCACCAAGCAGACGGCGCTGAACGAGAAGGGCGAAGTGGTCAACGGCCGCGGCGACACGCCAAACCGCCACGACATGCTGACCGGCTCCAAACCCGACGGCACCAAGATCGCCGACCAGACCTGTGGCGACTGGACGATGAGCGGTGCCGAGGGGGCCGCGATGATGGGTCATCACGACCGTACCGGCCTTGACGATTCGGCGGTCGCCAAATCCTGGAATTCCTCGCACGCCTCGCGCGGCGGCTGCAGCCAGGAGGCGCTGAATGGCACCGGTGGCGACGGCCTTTTCTATTGTTTTGCCACCAATTGAGCCGATTGGGCGTCAAAAATTGAGGCTGGAACCCGTCACCCCATCACGCGGCTGTGATGTGGCGATGGAAGGCTGCGCCGCGGTCATGCTTTCGTCATTTCCGTGGAGTTGGTAGGATCGCATCGACTCCCACAACAAGTGCCCAACTGGCAGAGGAAATCCCCATGGCTACGACCGCAGCAGCGTTGGTCTGGTATCTGGTAATCGCCGGCCCGCAGGGAGGCATGGTCGTGCTGCCCAGCACCTTCGACAAGCGCGAACAGTGTACCGCCGCCATCACCGAATATCAGAAGCAGCCGACACCGGCCGGCTGGTCGGTGCAATGCGTGCCGAGCGCCTCGCCCTTCACCGACGAGGGTGACGCCGAAGAACCGTCAGCCCAGTAAGCATCAGCGCTGCGCTGAAACCGTCAGCTCGGGCTTCTGGCTGATGGTCTGGAACACCACGCAATAGCGCTCGGTCAGCTTCAGCAGCGAGTCTATCCGCTCCTGCGGTTCATCGGTGCCGAGGTTGAAATTGAGCCGGATGGCGCGAAAGCCGACCGGCGCATCTTTTGCCACACCGAGCGTGCCGCGAAAATCGAGATCGCCTTCGGCTTCCACCGTGGCGGCGCCGAGTTTGAACTCAAGCGCTGTCGCCACTGCCTTCAGCGTCACCCCGGCGCAGGCCACCAAGGCCTCCAGCAGCATGTCGCCCGAGCAGAGTTCAAGGCCTGAGCCGCCGGTTGCCGGATGCAGACCGGCGATGGCGAGCGCCCTGCCCGTCTCGACCTTGCAGGCGACTGACTGGTCGTCGATCGAGCCCTTGGCGCGAAGCGTGATCAGGGCCTGCGAAGCGTCGTCGCGATAGGCCTGCTTCAGCGGCGCCTGCATGGCCTTCAGTTCGGTCGCATCCATCCGCTCTCCCTTTCGTCGAGTGTTACCACCACCGGCATAACGCCGTCCGGCCGAGATTTGCGCCGATCACCATGGGAAGGCAATGCCATTCATCCTTGCCGCAATGGGCCGGCCGCCGCCGCACAATATCCCAAATGGGACATTGACGGACAAGGCTCCAAAAACGTCTGATCCGGGCAAGTCGTCACTCCATTTTTCCGGCGGTTCCCAGATGCCCCGTACCCTCTCGACAAAGCCTAAGCAGGATGGGTTTCGCGCGCCCGGCGAATTCGAGCCCAAGTCAAGCTGCTGGCTGATCTGGCCGGAGCGGCCGGACACCTGGCGCCTTGGCGCCAAGCCGGCGCAAAAGCTGTTCGTCGATGTCGCTGCGGCGATCGCGCAAAGCGAGCCGGTGACCGTGGCGGCGTCCGCTCGCCAATGGCAGAACGCCCGGGCGCGATTGCCAGGCCATGTGCGCGTCGTGGAGATGTCCACCAACGATTCCTGGCTGCGCGACAGCGGTCCCAATTTCGTCGTCAACGACCATGGCGATGTGCGTGGCGTCGATTGGATCTTCAACGCCTATGGCGGTTTTGACGGCGGCCTCTACGCGCCATGGGACCTGGATGACCTGGCGGCGCAAAAGGTGCTCGAGATCGAGAACATGGATCGGTATCGGGCGCCGCTGATCGCCGAGGGTGGCGGATTACAGTGCGACGGCCAGCGCACTCTCATCACGACGGAGCAATGCCTGCTCAACCGAAATCGCAACGCCCATCTCGGCAAGGCCGAGGTGGAGCGGCAGCTTGGCGACTATCTCGGTGTCGACACCATCATCTGGCTGCCACGCGGCTTAGCCTTCGACGAGACCGACGGCCATGTCGACGACGTCTGCTGCTTCGTGCGTCCCGGCGTCGTCGTACTAACCTGGACCGACAATCGGGACGACCCGCAATATGAGATCGTGCGGGAAGCCGAGGAGGTGTTGCGTTCGGCCCGTGACGCGCGCGGTCGTGCGCTCGAGGTCCATCGGCTGCCGCATCCCTTGCCGATCGAGATGACGCCGGAAGAAAGCGAAAGCGTGGACCGGCTCGATTCGACCTGGGCGCGACCGGCCGGAAACCGGATCGCGGCGAGCTACATCAACTACTATCCGGGCAACAGCGTCGTCGTCGCGCCGCAGTTCGGCAGCGATCTCGACGTGACTGCCAAGCAAAAGCTGGCCACGCTGTTTCCCGACCACAGAATAGTCGGCATCGAAAACTCCCGCGAGATCTTGCTGGGCGGAGGGAATGTCGCCTGCATCACCTTGCCGATCTATGCCCCACAACGACGTTGACGGACGACGCATGCCGAAACCGGCAGCGAAAAGGAGAACACTGATGCGCGCTCTGATCTTCTCAACCCTGCTTGCCGGGCTTGCTTGCGGCATCTGCGCCGGTACGGCCTCGGCGGACGAGGAAAAAATCGTCAACGTCTATAACTGGTCCGACTACATCGCGCCGGACACAGCCGAGAAATTCGAGAAGGAGACGGGCATCAAGGTTCGCTACGATGTCTATGACGGCAACGAGGTCCTCGAAACAAAGCTGCTCACCGGCGGCTCCGGGTATGACGTGGTCTACCCCTCAGCCTATCCGTTCCTGAAGAACCAGGTGACGGCGGGGGCTTTCCTGGAACTCGACAAAGCGAAACTTGCAAATCACTCGAAGATCGATCCGCAAGCCCTCTCGCTGATCGCGGGCGACGACCCGCGGAACCTGCATGCCGTGCCCTACATGGCCGTCACCGACGGCATTGGCTACAACGTCGCGGCGGTCAAACAGCGGCTACTACCGGACGCGCCGACGGATTCCTTCGCCATGGTTTTCGACGTCGATGTGGTCAAAAAACTCTCCGATTGCGGCGTGGCCATGATCGACGCTCCCGCCGAAGTCATCCCGATGGCGATGAACTACCTTCACATCGACCCCAAATCGACCAGCCCCGACGACCTCGCCAAGGTCGAGGAACTGATGGGCAAGGTGCGGCCCTACATCCGCTATTTCCATTCGTCGAAATACATCAACGACCTCGCCAACGGCGACATCTGCGTGGTGCTGGGCTGGTCGGGCGACATACTTCAGGCAAGGACCCGCGCCGCCGAATCCGCCAAGAAGCTGGAGATCGCCTATTCCATTCCCAGGGAAGGCACGCTCATCAACTTCGATACGATGGCGGTGCCGAAGGACGCGCCGCATCCCGACAACGCCCAGGCCTGGATCAACTTCAATTTGCGGCCCGATATCGCCGCGGCCAATTCCAGCTATGTCTCCTACGCCAATGCGATACCGGACTCGTTGCCGCTGATGGACAAGGCGATAGCCAGCGATCCCGGCGTCTTTCCGCCCGATGCCGTCAAGGCCAAGTTGTTCGTGGTGGACAACAACGACGCCAAGTGGCTGCGATCACAAAACCGCATGTGGACGCGCATCGTCACAGGACAATAGAGCAATTCCAGGAAAAGTGCGTAGCGGTTTTCCGTCCGGAATTGCGTCAAAAGAAGATAGGGCCGGCGCGGAAGTCGTCAGCCCTGGACGATTTCGCGTATGGTCGCCAGCAGCTCGACCTGGGAGTGCACGCCGAGCTTGCGATAGATCTGCTTGATGTGGTTGCGGACGGTGCCGGGCGAGATAGCGAGGCTTCGCGAAATGGTCTTGGCATTGCCGCCACCGATCAAGTGCCGTGCGATCTCGCTCTCGCGCCGGCTCAGCCGCGAGCGGGCGTCATCGATTGCAGCGTCCCTGTCCCGGGAGCGGCACAGATGAAGCAGCCTTCGCAGAATGAGCCTCGTCGCGCTGCTTGCCGCGCAAGCCATCGCCAGATCCTGCTCGCCAAAGGCCGGCGCCCCGTTTCGCCTGAGAAAGGTGACATAGCCGGCGGTCAGCCTGTCAAGATTGAACACGCCGGTAATCTCGTCGAAGCTGTCGGAGGGACCATAGAATTCGCGATAGTAGGGTGTGCGCCGGAAGTCGCCATTGCGCAGAGCCGATAGCGGCAACAGGAAATCCTGCCTTGTGCTGGCGAACCTCTGGAAGAAGGGATCCTGGCGATAAATGTGGGCGTCGCAGTCGCGGTTCCAGCGATCGGGACCGGCATCGTCTATAGTCAGGGACGTGATATCGCGATGGTAGAAGCCGACATAGACGCGATCGGAGCCAACCAGCCCGCTCGCCGCCGCCGTGAAGCGAGCCGACAATTCTTCGGGCGTCGCAGCCATTGCCGCAGCGGCCACGCCGTCGCTCCAGCGTCCAAACTGATCGAGAGAAACGTTCGACTGCATTCCGGGTCACACTAGCGCAAGCCGTTGCAAGTTCAAAATAGCCATTTCCTTTGACTTCGATCATCTCGGCCATACCTATGCGGGAGTCGTTCTCGCGGAGCCATCATGCCGGTCAAGCTGAAACTGATCTTCCTTATCCTGCCAATGCTTGCCGCCCTGGCGCAGCCCGTCCTGGCTGAAACGGCGGAGCGGCCGGGCCCCTCGGGCGGCGTGCTGTCCCTGCTGCCGCCGCCGCAGACCACCAACCATTCGATCACCCTCGCCGGGCGCAAGCTGGATTATCAGGCCAAGGCCGCCACCCTGTCGTTGCTTTCCGGCAAGGGCGACGTCACGGCGGAGATCTTCTATGTCGCTTACACGCTGGAGCCACCGGCAAGCGCGACCAAAGATCCGCAGCGGCCGATTACCTTCGTCTTCAACGGCGGCCCTGGAGCAGCGTCCGCTTATCTGCATATCGGCGCACTCGGTCCGCGTATAATCGCGACGGGAGCCGACGGCGAATTTCTGCCTTCACCGCAAAGGCTTATCGACAATCCGGACAGCTGGGTCGACATGACCGATCTCGTCTTCGTCGATCCGGTCGGAACCGGATATAGCCGCGAGGCACCGGGCCAGGATACGCACGACTTCTGGGGCGTCAATCAGGATGCCAGCTCGATAGGCGCCTTCATCAGGCTCTATCTCGCGCAGAACGGCCGCACCGGATCGCCGCTGTTCCTCGCCGGCGAAAGTTATGGCGGCTTCCGCGCGGCACTGCTCGCCAGGACATTGCAGGAAGATATCGGCATCAGTCCGAACGGCATCGTGCTGATCTCGCCGGCGCTAGAGTTCACGCTGGTGCAGCCCGACGAATTCGAGCCGCTGCATTGGGCGCTCGAACTGCCTTCCCTGGCGGCGGTGCGCCTACGCGCCGAAGGCGTCAGCGGCGATGCGTTGCGGGAGAAGCTGGCCGAAGTCGAACATTATGCGCTGGGCGATTACCTTACAGCGCTCACCAGCGGACTGGAGCAAGGCAGGAGGCTGGCGAGTCAACGCGTGGCTGACATCACCGGCCTGCCGCTCGACCTCGTGCAGCGGAACTCCGCCCGCATCCCGACCGGCCTGTTCGCAAGGGAGTTCGCCCGTGCCAGCGGCAAAGTGCTCAGCCCATATGACGCCATGATCGGCACGGCCGATATCGCGCCCGAGAGCGCCCGCATCGCCGGCCCGGATCCAGTGCTCGACCGCAGCGTGCCGGCGTTGACGTCGGCTTTCGTCGGCTACGTCAGCGACGAACTGAATTTCCGCACCGATGTCAGCTATCGGCTGCTCAATGGCGAAATCAGCCACAATTGGGATTACGGGACCAGCGCCTCACGACAAGGCTATGCCGGGGTGATGGACGATCTGCAGCGGGCACGTTCGCTGAACCCTTCGCTCGGCGTCGTGATCGTCAACGGCTACACCGACCTGGTCACGCCTTACCTCGCCTCGCGCTACCTGGTGAACCAGATCCCGTCGCTCGCCAATGCCAAGCCTATCCGTCTCGATGTCGTCGAGGGCGGACACATGATGTATTTCAGGTCCGACGGCCGGCGCGCCCTGAAAGAGGCCGCTTCGGAGCTTTACCAGGCGACGCAGTAAGCTTTGCGACGGTGCGGCTCGCCATGGAACGCCTGCGCCAACACAAGCACGGGGCTGGCGTAGCGCTGCACCGACTTTCGCCCGTATAGCTTGGTGCCGAGGGAGCTGAATTCCCAGGTCCCTTGTATTGCTCCTCACAGCATCTCTGCCGCTCCGGCAATTTTGGTCCCCGCGCCTTATGGCCGATATCGCCACTCTCGAAACACGCGAGCGGGTTCTTGCCGGCATCCTGCTGACCGGTGCGGCCTATTTGCTGTTTTCGACGCAGGATGCTTCGATCAAGCTGCTGGTCGTCGGCATGAGCGTCTGGCAGATCATGTTCTTCCGCAGCATCACCATTCTGGGCGCCTGCGCGGCGATCGGCGGCCGACAGCTGTTTGCCGACACGGCGCGCTCGCCGATCGTGCGGCCGATGCTGGTGCGGAGCGCCTTCACGCTTGCCGCCTGGCTCTGCTACTACAACGCCGCGCGCAGCCTGCAGCTCGCCGAGCTGACAACCGTCTATTACGCGGCGCCAATCATCGTCACCGTGCTTTCGGTGGTGATGCTTGGCGAAAAGGTGCCGATGCTACGCTGGCTGGCGGTGCTGATCGGCTTTGCCGGCGTGTTCGTCGCTTGCGACCCAACGCATCTCGGCCTGTCCGTGCCGGTGCTGCTGGTGCTGGCGGCCGCCCTTTTGTGGGGCATCGCCATCGTGCTCTTGCGCAAGACCGCCCTTGCCGAGCGCTCGATGATCCAGCTCCTTCTCAACAATTTCTATTTCCTGGTGTTCGCAGCGGGGCCGGCGCTGGTCTGGTGGCAGACGCCCGACTGGGCTCAATTACTGCTTCTTGCCAGCGTCGGCGCGCTCGGCGGCCTTGCGCAATATCTTCTCTTCGAGGGCATGAAGCGCACACCGGCCTCGGTCCTCGCACCGCTTGAGTATACCTCGCTGTTGTGGGCATTCGCGCTCGGCTTTGCGATCTGGGGCGACGTGCCGCGCCGCGAAGTCTTCCTGGGTGCAGCCCTGATCATCGCTGCCGGCCTGCTGATCGTCGGCACCGAGCATTTTCGCAAGCGGCTATGATGTGGATCACCATCACTGCTGACGCTACGGTGTCAGGACTGAACGGCGTAGGCTGGCTGCATGACTGACATTGCAGCCACCACCGACACCGCCGCAGAGCGCACGCTCGGCATCATCCTGGTGTCATTGTCGGCCGCCGTCTTCGGCCTGACTGGTGTTCTGACAAAGTCGATTCATGCCGACCCGTTGACCATCATCTGCTGGCGCGGCTTTGTCGGTGCGATCCTGATCAGCCTCTACGTGCTGTGGCGCCGCCGCCGCTCCGGCAACCGCGAAACGCTGCGCCTTGGCTGGCGCGGCTGGCTGCTGGCGGTAGAGGGGGCGCTGGCCAGCATCGCCTTCATCTCGGCGTTCAAGTTCACCTTCGTCGCCAATGTCGCGGTCATCTATGCCACAGCGCCTTTCGTCACCGCGCTGCTGGCCTGGGTTTTGACCCGCGAGCCGTTCCGACTGCAGACGATGGTCGCCGCCGCCGTGTCGCTGTGCGGCGTGGCGATCATGGTCTGGTCCGGCTTCGGCAGCGGCAATTTGTTCGGCGACGGACTGGCGCTGCTGATGACCATCGGCAGCGGCCTCTACATGATCATGGTCCGCGCCTTCCGCGATACGCCGGTGGTGTGGGCCGGCGCGGTTTCGGCCTTCTTGCTGTTCGTGCTCGGCTGGTTCGTCACCGATCCGCTGGCGGTTTCGCCAAGGGACGCCGTTCTACTCGCCACTTTTGGTGCGTCCTTCGCGCTGTCCTCGATCCTGTGGACGGAGGGCGCACGGCTCATCCCGCCCGCCGAATCCGGGCTGCTCGGCTCGGCCGAAGTGCCGTTCGCTATCCTGTTTGCCTTCCTGTTCCTGGGCGAGATTGCGCCGGCCGCCAGCATGATCGGCGGCGCCATCGTGTTGTGCGCGGTGTTTGCCCATGCGGGGCGGGATTGGCTGATGGCCCGCTCGCAACGCATGGCGTCAAATATTTCTTAAAAAAATGACACAGTCACGGAACCATCATCGTGGTCAGGCATTAATGGTGCGACGGGCCATCCCCAAGTCCCCCCAAACCCCTCGGCCCGTCCTACTCTCAAGCCGACCGTAAGGTCGGCTTTTTCTTTGGTGTTCAGCCAGCCGACAAGGCAAGGTTGCCGCTGAGCAGTGTCGCCAGGTCGCCCGCCGGACCATCGGCGCCGGCGCGCAGCCGGATCGCGAATTCAGCCATAGGAACCTGCGGCAGGCCAAGCTCGCGCGGCGCCTCGACAATACCGGAATGGGCAAAGCGGGCTGTTCGCAGCGTCAACGCGACACCGGCGTTCACCGCCGTGCGCAGGCCGGCCAGACTGGCACTGCCGGCAGCGATGCGGTAGCGGCGGCCGGAAGCATCGAGCGCGGCAAGTGCCGCTTCTCGAAAACCGCAATAGGGATCGAGCAGCGCCAGCGGCAGTTCCTCCTGCCGCGAGGCCAGCCCTTTCTGCGAACACAGCCATATCATCGGCTCGCGCAGCACGCCGACTTCGTCAGAAGCCGCAGCCTGACGCATGACGATCGCCAGATCGAGGCCGCCAGACTGCAGCGCCTGCGCCAGTTCGGCGGAACGGCCGACCCGCAGTTCGATCCTGACGCGCGGATGACTGACGGCGAAGGCACGCAGCAGGTCCGGCAGGCCGCTGTCGGCGAAATCCTGTGTGGTGCCGATGGCGACGCGTCCGTTAGCCCGCGCGCCCTTCAGCGCCAGCCAGGCCTCGCGATGGGCGGCAAGGATGCGCCTGGCGTGGCCGACGAGGTCCTCACCAGCCGGCGTCAGGCCGCGTCCCCGCCCTTGCGGCGCCAGTAGCGGCTCGCCGACGATTTCCTCCAGCCGCTGCATCTGGGCGGTCACCGCAGAGGGCGAACGGCCGACGCTTGCAGCCGCCTGGGCCAGCGAGCCGCTGTCGACGAAAGCAAGGAAAGTCCTGAGCAGATCGGGATCGAGTGTCTCCATAATTCGATTATGTCGAATCTTCAGTTGAAAACAATTCGATTTTTTTGATCCAATGATGATGACATGATCCTTCCCAACGGCGATCAGACGCCGCTCGAACCAAGGAGAAGCAAAATGCCCATCATCACCGTCAGCGTCCCCGGCAAGCCTGACGCGGCTCTGTCCGCCCGCATCGCAAAGGAGGTTACCGAAATCACCGCCATGCAGCTGCGCAAGGATCCGACGATCACCGCGGTTGCCGTATCCTATATTGATCCGCAGCACTGGTTCGCCGGCGGCAAGTCGCTGGCCGAGCACGGCACCAATACGTTCTGGCTCGATATCAAGGTGGTCGACGGCACCAACACCAAGCTTGAGTTGGAAGCCTATCTCAAGGCGATCTTCGACGCGTTCGGCCGCCTGCTTGGCGGCGTGCACGAGGAAAGCTACGCCTTCGTGCATGAAGTGCCGGCGGCGGCCTATGGCTATGGCGGCAAGACGCAGGAGTTTCGGTTTATCAGCGGACGGTTGAAGGCGGCTTAAGCAGGCCGCCTCACCTTCCCCACAAGGGGGAACGAAAAAGGTCCGCATTGACGTTGCTCCCACATCGTCTAGGTTCTGGCCGAAGCGGCCGCAAAAGAGCCGAGATGATAAAATCGTTGGGAGAGACGCGGCATGGTCCTGACACTGGCGCTGCTTGCGGGTCTTGTTCTGGCCTGGCTACTGATCGGCGTGGTGGAAAAATTCCGCCTCGGCCTGCGCTTCACCCAGGCGCTGCTCTATGTGCCGTTCAAGCTCGCCTACCGGATTGCCGACACCCGCATCAAGATCGCCCGCAAGGCGCAGGCCCCCGTCATCTACGTCATTTCGCATCAATCGCGTTTCGAACCGGCGCTGATGCTGTCGCTGCTGCCGGACGATACACTTCACATACTCGACGAGGTCTCGGCGCGGTCGCCCTGGCTCGAACCGTGGCGCGAGCTTGGCCGCACCATCGCCTTCAATGCCGAACATGTCTTCGTCAGCCGCCGGCTGGTGCGCGTACTCAAAGGCAAAGGCCGGCTCGCCGTCTATTTGCCGGATGCGGTCGAGCCCGACGTCAAGACGTTCCGGCTGTTTCGTGCCGTCACCCGCATCGCGATGCAGGCCGACGCCAGCATTGTGCCGATCTTCGTCGGCGGCGCGCGCAGCCTGCCGGTGTCGTTGACGCCGGCGGACAAGGCACCACGGCACTGGTTTCCGCAGCTGTCGATCAGCGTGCTGGAGCCGATGACCATCGCCGAACTGGTGGCGCGCAACCCCGACCAGGCCTCGAACACCAATGCGTTGTTCGACCGTATCGCCGAAGCCCGGCTTTTCGGCACTAACCTCGATCGCAGCCTGTTCCTGGCCATGCGCGATGCCGCCGACCGGGTCGGCGCTTCGCACACGATCATCGAGGACGTCATCTCCGGCGCGATGAGCTACCGCAAGATGTTCATCGGCGCCCGCGTCCTGGGCCGCCGGTTCGAGGCGATCACGGCGCCGGGCGAAGCTGTCGGGCTGATGCTGCCGAACGCCAATGGGATCGTGCTGTCGCTCACCGGACTTCTGTCGGCCGGCCGGGTGGCGGCGATGATCAACTACACAGCCGGGCCGGCGAGCGTCACCGCTGCCGTGCGCACCGCGGTGATAAGGACCGTGATTTCCTCCCGCGCGTTCGTCGAGAAGGCCGACCTTGCCGATATCGTCGCGGCGGTCGAAAAGGGTGGCGCCAAGCTGCTCTGGCTGGAGGATGTGCGGGAGAGCGTCACCGCGCTGGACAAGCTCGCCGCCGCCTTGCTGTGGCGCTGGCCGCTGCAACGGCAGGATGCGGCCAAGCCGGCGGTGATCCTTTTCACCTCGGGTTCGGAAGGCACGCCCAAGGCGGTGATCCTTTCGCACAAAAACCTGCTGGCCAACGCCATGCAGGCCGAGGCACGCATTACCATCTCGCCCGCCGATATCCTGCTCAACGTGCTGCCGGTGTTCCACTCGTTCGGGCTGACGGGTGGCACCATCCTGCCGCTGGTCACCGGCGTAAGATTGTTCCTCTACCCCTCACCGCTGCACTACAAGATCATCCCCGAGGTCGCACGCAAGGTCAAACCGACCATCATGTTCGGCACCGACACGTTCCTCGCCAACTATGCGCGCACCGCCAAGGACGGCGATTTTTCCAGCCTGCGCTTCGTCGTCGCCGGCGCCGAGGCGGTGAAGCCAGAAACCCGCCGCGTCTATCGCGAGCGCTTCCAGGCGGAGATCATCGAAGGGTTCGGACTGACCGAGGCAGCACCCGTGGTTGCCGTCAACACCGCAATCCATGGCCGCGACGGCACCGTCGGCCGGTTGTTGCCGGCCATGCGCATGAAGCTCGAGCCGGTCGAGGGCATCTCCGACGCCGGCCAATTGTGGCTCGACGGACCGAACCTAATGATGGGCTACATGACCGCGGACCGCCCCGGCGAGCTGCAGCCGCTGACCGGCTGGCACGACACCGGCGACATCGTTGCGGTCGACCGTGAAGGTTTCATCACCATTCGCGGCCGCGCCAAACGCTTCGCCAAGATCGCCGGCGAGATGGTGTCTCTGGGTGCGGTCGAGATGCTGGTGCAATCGCTATGGCCAGAAGAACGCCATGCGGCTGTGGCCGTGCCGGACAAGCGGCGCGGCGAACGCATCGTGCTAGTCACCACCGCCGACGACGCCAATCCTGACGAGTTGCGCAAATTCGGCAAACAGGCGGGTGCCGCCGAACTGATGGTGCCTAACGATATCGTCAAGGTCGAGGAAATCCCGGTGCTGGGATCCGGTAAGACCGACTATGTGTCGACGAGAAAACTGGCGATCGACAGGCTGGGGCTCGGCGTCGCGGCGTAGCGTCCGTTCCTTCTTCCGAACCAGACCCGGCGGGCGCGAATGTGGCGTTCACCGCCACGTTTTTGTCTGATCGACAATTTATTGGTGAGAGACCATTCACCCGCCACCAGCAGCGAGGCACGGAGGTCTTGAGTGGCAAAAATACTTGTCACCGGGGGAACGGGGCATCTCGGCCGCGATCTCGTGCCGGCGCTGAACGAGGCCGGCCATATCGTCCGGCTGCTCGTCAGAAAAGCCGGGCAAGACGACTCCGTCGAATGGGCCATTGGCGATCTCGCGACCGGCGAAGGCATCGATGAGGCTCTTGGCGGCGTCGACACGGTCATCCATGCCGCGACGCTCTCGCCGATCGCCAGGCGCGGTATGAGGCCGATCGATTTCTTCTCCAGCCCGGCAAGCGTCGATATCGAGGGCACGCGGCACTTGCTTGCCGCGTCGCAGCGTGCCGGTGTCGGTCACTTTATCTTCGTTTCGATCGTCGGCCTCGAATTCAGCGGCCTGCCCTATGCCCGGGTGAAACTGGCGGGCGAACAGCTTGTGCGAGAGTCCCCGCTGCCGTGGTCAGTCATTCGCGCGACGCCGTTCTATTACCTGCTGGCGCAGATGCTGGGTGGGTTGAAATGGCTGCCGGTCTGGCCCTTGCCAACCTCGCCCTCAAATCCCGTCGATACGCGCGACGTAGGCTCCTATCTGGCAGAGGCGGCCGGCGACGGGAAACGTGGGGTATGGCCGGAGATCGGCGGCCCCGAAACAATGCCATTCTCAACCTTCGCGCGGCAGTATTGCCAGGCGCTTGGGATCAAGCGTTTCATCCTGCCGCTGCCGTTCAGCCGGAAGATGAGCCGCAGCATGGGGTTGGTCGAAACCGGCGAACGGCGCGGAGAACGGACGTGGAGGGCGTGGCTTTCCGAACAAAGCCAGAGCGCGCGATCCGCCAAGGCTCCCTGATCGTCTGTCGCGAATCTCATGCGATGCCCGACGGAGCCAGGAACAGCCATGAAACCGCCATGAGCGCTTCGCTTGCGCCTGGAGCGATTTGTTGCTGCAAGGGCTCAAGCCCAGGACTCGACCCCCGGACTAACCTATGTCCCCTAACCTATGTCCGAAGGCGGCACCTTCTCGCCCTCTCGCTTGGCGCGCTTGGAATAGGCGCGCACACTGAACGGCAGGAAGATCAGGTAGCCAGCGACCGAGGCGGTCAGCGTGTACCAGGGATAGGTCATCAGCAGGAGTACGTAGAGCACGACACCAAGGATAATCGGCAACACCCTGTCGCCCGGGATTCTCAGGCTCTTGCCGGAATAGACCGGCAGCCGGCTGACCAGCAGGAAGGCGACCAGGATGGTGAAGCCGGTGGCGACGAAGGCGGCTGGACGACTGGGCTCCAGCCCTGTGCGCAGGAAATAGAGATAGAGCGGCAGCATCACCAGCACGGCGCCGGCCGGCGCCGGCACGCCGACGAAATATTCGGACTGCCATAGGGGGCGATCGGCCTTGTCGTCGTCGAGCACGTTGAAACGGGCGAGCCGCAACCCGCAGGCGATGGCGAACAGAAGTGCAGCGATCCAGCCCGGCGAGCCGGCGCGGTCGAGCAGGAAGGCATAGAGCACCAGAGCAGGTGCCACGCCGAAATTGACGATGTCGGCCAGCGAATCCATCTGGGCGCCGAATTTGGAGGTCGCCTTCAGCATCCGCGCCAGGCGGCCGTCAATGCCGTCGAGGAAGGCTGCCAGCAGCACCATCACCACCGCCGGCTCGAAGCGGCCTTCGAAGCCGAAGCGGATGCCGGATAGGCCGGCGCAGATGGCAAGCACCGTGACCAGATTGGGCAGCACCATGCGCATCGGGATTTCGCGGATGCGCGGGCCGCCGCTGGCATGGGACTCGAACTTTTTGTATTGCGTGCCCACGGGTCAGGAAATCCGAACAAGAGGAGTGCCGGCGACACCGCCGAATTCGGCCAGCACCGTTTCGCCGCCGACCGCCGTCTGGCCAACGGCAACACGCGGCGTGGCGGCCAGCGGCAGGAACACATCGACACGCGAGCCGAAGCGGATCAGGCCGAAGCGCTCGCCGATGGCGATCGAGCCGCCGGCCTCGGCCCAGCAGACGATGCGGCGCGCCACCAGGCCGGCGATCTGGACGGCCGCAACCGTGCCGTTGGGACTCTCGATGACCAGGCCGTTGCGCTCGTTCTCGGTGCTGGCCTTGTCGAGTTCGGCATTGAGGAATTTTCCCGGCCGATGCTCGATCCTGGTGATGCGCCCGCGTACGGGAGCGCGGTTCACATGGCAGGAAAACACGTTCATGAACACGGAGATACGGGTCATTTCGACGTTGCCGAGACCAAGCTCGCGCGGCGGCACGGCCGGCCCGACCGCAGAGATGATGCCGTCTGCGGGGCTGACCACGAGGTGGTCGTCGACCGGCGTGACGCGCTCGGGATCGCGGAAGAAATAGACGCACCAGGCCGTCAGGATAAGGCCGATCCAGAACAGGATCGAGGAGAAATAGCCGAGGAAAAGCGTCGCCGCGCCAAAGGCCGCGATGAAGGGATAGCCTTCGCGATGGATCGGTACGAACGCGTTCTTGACCGTATCGACAAGGCTCATCGGGTAAAAACGGGCTCCGTTTCAATTGCGGCCTCAATAGCCGAAAGCCCCCCTCGCCGCAACGCAACAATCGGCAAGGCATTGATTGCAGCCGCTCCACGGCCTCAGTCGTTGTTGACAGCGCCCGACCTGACCGGGAAAAACCCATTGCCCCGGGAAACCCATTGCCATTGTCGGGGCGAGCCATCCTCGCCCGTCCTTGAAGAGATGGCGCTTGCATCGACCCAGCCAAGGGAGGCGAAGCGCCCGTGAGCCGACCCGAGGAGCCAGCAATGCCGTCGAAAAAATCAGCAGTCTCTCAAGCGTATCTCATCACTGCCGGCCTCGCCTTCGGCGAATCGCCGCGTTGGCACGACGGACGGCTCTGGCTCTGCAACTGGGGCACCGGTCAGATCATCGCCGTCGATGCCGACGGCAACCGCGAGGTCATGCTCACGATACCCGCCGTCCTGCCCTATTCCATCGACTGGCTGCCGGATGGCCGATTGCTTGTCATCTCGGGTCGTGAAGGCTTGCTGCTGCGGCGGGAAGCTGACGGCAGTCTCGTCACCCATGCCGATCTGCGCAGCCTGTCGAAAAGCCCGTGGAACGAGATCGTCGTCGATGGACGCGGCAATATCTATGTCAATGGTGGCGGACCGGCGCCGGCGCCGGGCGAGCATTTCGGCCCCGGCACCATCGTGCTGATCACGCCGGACGGCGCGGTCCGGCAAGTGGCGGAAAACATCGTCTTTGCCAATGGTATGGCGGTAACCCCGGACAACAAGACGCTCATCGTCGCCGAGTCCCATGCCAATCGACTAACCGCCTTCGACATCGCCGCCGACGGCAGTCTCTCCAACCGGCGCGTCTGGGCCGATCTCGACGGCTATCCCGACGGCATCTGCCTCGATGCCGAGGGGGCGATCTGGTACGCGGATGTGCCCAACAAGCATTGCGTGCGGGTGCTCGAAGGCGGTGAAGTGTTGCAAACGGTCGCTGTCGATCGCGGCTGCTTTGCCTGCATGCTGGGTGGCGCCGACAGGAAAATACTGTTCATTCTCGCCGCCGAATGGCGTGGCTTCGAGCACATGGTCAGTGATGCCCGCACCGGCCAGGTGCTCAGCGTGGAAGCGCCGGCACCTGGCGTCGGCTGGCCCGGCTAGAGCCCGGGAACCCGCTGATAGTTGGCGATGTCGGCCCGAACACCAAGCCGGGCGATCGTCTCCTGTGGGTTGAAGGCGATGCGCTCGTGCGCCGCCTTGACGATCGGCACGACATTGTCGACGGACGTCTGGCTCTCCCATTCGACGATAGTGACGAGGTTGAACTCGCCAGGACCCGAGAATTGCTCGAGTAGGAAATCCTGCACGAAGCCTTGCTGCAGGCGCAGCAATTCATGCGTTGTCCTGACCTTGGCCAGTATCTCTTCGCGAGCGGCGGCCGGGACGACGAATTTGTCCACCCTGAACACGCTGCCGCCGTTAACGTTCTGATTTGTCTTGCTCATTTCGATCATTCCGTTCCTGGACCATGTTTTTATTCGGCTCCAAGAACGGCCTACAATCTCAACTTAAGTTGAGGTCAAGCAGAAAATTCGCTCAACCTTCAATTCACCTCAGATGTCCGCCGGCGGACGATGACGCCAAACTCGTCGTCCTCGCGGGCGATGCGCAGCCGCTCCTCGGCTTCGGTCGCCTCGCGCTGGCGGTCCCACATCGAGGCATAGAGGCCGTGCTTGCGCATCAGCTCGGCATGGGTGCCGCGCTCGGCGATCTGGCCATCCTGCAGCACGATGATCTCATCGGCCGTAATCACCGTCGACAGACGGTGAGCGATGACGATGGTGGTGCGGCCGCGGCTGACCAGATCGAGCGCGGCCTGGATCTCCTGCTCGGTGTGGCTGTCGAGCGCCGAGGTCGCTTCGTCCAGCATCAGGATCGGCGGCGCCTTCAGGATGGTGCGGGCGATCGCCACGCGCTGCTTCTCGCCACCCGAAAGCTTCAGCCCGCGCTCGCCGACCATCGACTTGTAGCCGTCGGGCAGCCGCTCGATGAACGGGCCGATCTGGGCAAGTTCGGCAGCCTTGCGCATATCCTCCTCGCTGGCACCGATGCGGCCGTAGCGGATGTTGTAGGCGATGGTGTCGTTGAACAGCACGGTATCCTGCGGCACCATGCCGATCGCTCCGCGCAGGCTTTCCTGTGTCACGTCCCTGATATCCTGGCCGTCGATCAGCACCTGGCCGTCCTGCACGTCGTAGAAGCGGAACAGAAGCCGCGAGATGGTCGACTTGCCGGCGCCCGATGGCCCGACAATGGCGACGGTCTTGCCGGCCGGCACCTCAAAGCTGATGCCCTTCAGGATCTTGCGGTTCGGGTCATAGGAGAATTGGACGTCACGGAACTCGACCTTGCCGGCGCTGACAGTAAGTGGCTTCGCGTCCGGCTTGTCGACGATCTCCTGCGGCACATCCAAAAGGTCGAACATTTGCTCGATATCCGTCAACCCCTGGCGGATTTCGCGGTAGATGAAGCCGATGAAATTGAGCGGCACCGACAGTTGCATCAGCATGGCGTTGATGAAGACGAAGTCGCCGACCGTCTGCGTGCCGGCCTGCACTTCCAGCGCCGACATGCACATGACGATGACAGTGCCGAGGCCGAAGATGATGCCCTGGCCGAAGTTCAGCCACCCAAGCGAGGTCCAGATGCGCGTCGCCGATATCTCGTAGCGTGCCATGGAGCGGTCGAAGCGCTCGGCCTCCATGCCTTCATTGTTGAAATACTTGACCGTTTCGTAGTTGAGCAGCGAGTCGATTGCCTTGGTGTTGGCGTCGGTGTCGCTGTCGTTCATGTCGCGTCGGATCGAGATGCGCCAGTCGCTGGCGCGTACCGTGAACCAGACATAGACCCAGACGGTGACCGCGACGACCGCCACATATTTCCAGCCATAGGTGTAGGCGAAGATGCCGGTGGTCAGCGCGAATTCGAGAATGGTCGGCGCCGTGTTGAGCATGATGAAGCGCACGATCGTCTCGATGCCCTTGGTGCCGCGCTCGATGATGCGCGACAGGCCGCCGGTGCGGCGTTCCAAGTGAAAGCGCAGCGACAGTTGGTGCATATGGACGAAGGTGCGGAAGGCGAGCTGACGCACAGCGTACTGGCCGACGCGGGCAAACAGCGCGTCCCGCAATTGATTGAAGCCAAGCTGCACCAGGCGCACGACATTGTAGGCGACGACCAGCATGACGGGCGCCAGCAGAAAGCTCGGCAGCGGCGGCACCGATTTGGCGTCGCCGGCCAGCGCGTCGGTCGCCCATTTGAAGAAATAGGGACCGGCGACCAGCGTCAGCTTAGCGACGACCAGCAGAAGCGTCGCCCAGGTGACCCGTGCTCTCAGATCAGCACGATCCGCTGGCCACATGTATGGCCACAGGTTGAGCAGCGTCTTGAAAGTCGAGGAGTCGGAGACGGTTTTTTCGGCCATTCTTTGTGCCTTCTTCTTATGTCTTTTTGACCATGATCTCTTCCGAAAACCGGGCTCCGCTTTTCGGGATCATGGTCTAGCGGCCGGAGCAGCAGGAATTGACGAGGGCGATCAACGACGCCGAGACGTCGGCGAGCGCGGCGTGGTCGATAGCATATCGCGAGCGCTGGCGATCAGGCTCGAACCTGACCAGCCCGGCCTCGACCAGTATCTTCAGGTGTTGTGACACCGTGGACTGCGCCAGATCGAAACGATCGACGACTTCGCGGCAGCAGCAGGGGCTGCTCGCCGACAGGTGTTTCAGGATGTCGATCCGCGCCGGGTGCGAAAGCGCTGCCAGCCGAGCAGCGACGGTGCGGCTGTCCGGGGCCTCCGACGCGGAGCGGAGTGTATGGGTTTCGACGGGGCTGTCGCTCATCGTCCATCGGCGATAAACGATGGTTGGCGCTGCCGCAAGCTACTCTTCTGGGCAGACCAGATAGCGGCTAACGCTGTGAGATGGACTTCTCGATCCCCGGGATATCGGCTATCCGTTCAGCCAGAAAGTCGACCAGCAGGCGAACCCTTGCAACGCCCGCGCGCTCCGGGACGATCAGCATGTTCAACGGGACGGACGGCAGCGAATAATCATCCAGCAAGGTCTCGAGCAGGCCCGCCGCCAAAAGATCGCCGACAAGCCATCGATGAGCCGGTGCGATTCCTCGACCCGCGACCAAGGCCTCGCGCGCGGCAAGCCCATGGTCGACACGCAGTCGCCCCGCGAAGGGCACCATATAGCGCTCGCCTCCGGCGCCCTGCAAAGCAAGAGTTTCACTGCCCGCCACGTTCGACATCCGGATGCCCTCATGTCCAGACAGGTCCGACGGGACAGCCGGTCTCCCTCGCGCCGCCAGATAATCCGGCGATGCTACGAGCAGGCGCCGTGACAGGCCGAGGGCCCGCAGCTTCAACGAGCTGTCAGTAAGCGGTCCCAAGCGAAGCGCGATATCGACGCCTTCCCGGACCAAATCCACACGCTCATCGGTGAGGCTGAGGTCAATTCCGATGTCGGGATATCGGTCCTGAAAGGCGAAGATGAACCGGGTGACGTGCAAGACCCCGAATGCGGCCGTACAGGATATCCGGATGGTGCCGGCCGGCGCGCCACGTGCGCCCCGCGCTTCGTCGCCGGCCTGCTCGACAAGGCGCAGGATCTGGATACTGTTTGTATAGTACCGGCTACCCTCATCAGTCAGCGTGACCCGCCGGGTGGTCCTGCTGAGCAAAGGCACACCCACCGCCTCTTCAAGCTCCTGCAAATGCCGCGTAACCGTCGACTGCCCGATACCCAGTTCGCTGGCAACCAGCGACAGATTACCCCGTTCCGCGACGCGAACGAAGGTGCGCATGCGTTCGAACGTGATATCCGATTTATCCATTATTCGGCACAATCTAATGCATTATGAATACGTAGCGGATTATGTCGATATTGCGTAGCTAAGGGACCAGTTTTTTCAATCCTCGGAGTCCCCGCATGAAAATTCTACTTGTTTTCGCTCATCCCGAATCGCGCTCGCTCAACGGCGCGCTCCGCGACGTCGCCATAAGAGAACTCGAGGCACAAGGCCACGAAGTTCGGGTTACGGACCTTTACGCCCAGGGTTGGAAATCAGCGGTTGATCAGGCCGACTTTCCGGTTTTGGCATCGGACGCGCGGTTGATGCCTGCCACCGCATCAAAAAAATCCTTCGAGACCGACGCGCTGACAGAGGACGTCAAGGCCGAGATCGCAAAGCTGCTGTGGGCGGATGCCCTGATTCTCCAGTTTCCGCTCTGGTGGTTTGCCATGCCGGCGATCCTCAAGGGCTGGGTCGACAGGGTCTTTGCCTACGGCTTCGCTTACGGTGTGGGCGAACATAGTGACAAACGATGGGGCGACCGCTACGGCGAGGGAACCTTGATGGGCAAGCGCGCAATGTTGATCGTGACCGCCGGCGGCTGGGAGGAGCACTATGCCCCTCGCGGCGTCAACGGACCAATCGATGATCTGCTGTTCCCGATAAACCACGGGATTCTCTACTACCCGGGCTACGACGTCCTTCCGGCCTTCGTCGCCTATAGCGTCGACCGCTTCGGCGAAGCCGACTTCGAGCCCACTGCCGAGCGCCTGCGCGAGAGGATGAGAACGTTCGCGACCACGCAACCCATCCCCTATCGCCGGCAGAATGGCGGCGACTATTTGATTCCGAGCATGAAGCTACGCCCCGACCTGGGCGATCAGAACATGACCGGGTTCAAACTTCACCTAAGTGTGAGCTTTCAGAGGGTTGTCCATTCGGACCGGACCGAGGAGACTGGAGTTACCAAGCTGCAGCACTCACCGGAGGGTCCGAATGAACATCCACAAGAATGCCCGTCTCACGCCGCTGCGTCGAGAGGAGATGGCGCTGTCGGTCATTGAGGGGCGTCTTTCCCAAGCCGATGCGGCGCGCACCTACGGCGTGTCGGCCAAGATCGTGGCGCGCTGGGTCGAGCGCTACAAGGCCGAGGGCAGCAAAGGCATGATCGATCGTTCCTCGCGACCTGCCCGTATGCCACAGGCCACCGCCACGTCGATCGCCGAGCGTATCGTGGCGCTGCGGCGGCAGCGTTGGACCGGCAGTCACATCGCCATGGAGGTCGGCGTCTCGCCCGCCACCGTCAGCCGGGTTCTCAAGCGCGCCGGGCTGTCGCGGCT